>JAEWWQ010000034.1 GCA_023458855.1 Bacillota bacterium | reverse complement strand
CATCCCACAACTGTTCGCACCTGGACTGGCAGCGAGAAATTCTTCCGCTAATTTTTTCCCGTATTCATAATGATAAAAACCCGTCTGTTGTTCTTTTGTCTGTATCTCAAACTGCTGCTTCTTCTTTTCCTCTTTTTCCTCTTCTATATCCTGTAAAAATCCCGAAATAGCACAAACTTCTCCACCTTCATCTACAACACTGACAAAGTGAGCACGGAAACAGCGGTAGCCTTTGTTATTAAAATTGGCTATAAAATCAAATTCCCCCTTTGCTTCTTTATCACCGGATTCCAAAATCTGTGAAAGATAGCTTACTATCCGGGATGGTTCTAATATATTTCTGTTTTCTATCCCAGTAATGTAGTTTTCAATGCGGTATTCCGATTTTTGGTCAACGCCCTCCTGTACAACATAACTAAACGTATCTGCTTGTACCTCATACTGAAATGTTATTGGATGTGCATACAGTGTAATTGAATCCATAAGTCTCTCCACCATTCTCTGATAAATATAATGCCATATCTGTTAATTGTACAAAAATATTTTTTATATGTATTTATTTTACAACAAAATATCCCAAAGCACAATAAAATTAGTTATTTCAACTTTGCTTTGGGATACCTGGTATCATTTTATTATTTTAGAAAACCATTTACAATTCTTTCTTCTGCCTCTGCCTCGGTAAGGCCAAGTGTCTTTAATTTCAGGATCTGTTCTCCTGCAATTTTCCCGATTGCTGCTTCATGAATCAGTGCAGCGTCTAAATTATTCGCCAGCAGCCCTGGTATCGCATTTACTGTTCCATGTTCCATGATAATCGCATCGCACTCAGAATGACCACTGCACCTTGCATTCCCTTCAATATTAGAATACAAAGTCTGTTTGGAATGTCCCCTTGCCACTGATCGCGATATCAGATCAACACTGGAGTCTTCTCCATTCATCTCGACCTTAAAATTCGTTTCGGCCTCCTGCTCACCATCAGTCATTAAGCGCTCTCTGATAATGAGCTTGGCATTGGTTCCCAGTTTTGCACCGGTTGTTCTCCTGGTAGAATCCACACCACCGATTTGTGTCGTATTCATTTCCAGAAATCCGTTCTCTGCGATTTCTATATAAGTCTCTGGATTGATGATTCTCTTTCCGGTACCCTTACCTGTTCCAATATGTTTTTCCAGGTATGTGACACGTGCATCCTTACCAATAAAAAATCTGTGAATGCCATTATGTATCGCATCTTCATGACCGTCAGCATTCACGCCACAGCCGGCAACGACTGTAACACATGCCCCCTCACCAATAAAAAAATCATTATAGGCAACATCAGAAACCGCACTATGAGTCACACATGCCGGAATGTATACACTCTCACTTTTAGTCCCTGGTGCGATTGTGATATCTATTCCCGGTTTATCTTTTTTAGGTGTGATCTTTATATCTTTAGAAGATTGACGTCCCGCACATGTACTGTCTTCACGAATATTATAGGCAACGCCTTCTTTTGGCTCTCCATCCATATCAGATACTAACTTTAATAATTCCTTCGTCGTCTCATTCATGCCTGTCATCTCCTTTCCTTCGACATGCTTCGCATGGCTGGCCTTCCGCAAAAAGGGAAGGTAATATTTCCTCTCTTGTTCCCTGTCTGCTTACCTTTCCATTCGCAATTACAATAATCTCATCCGCTATATTCAGCAGTCTTTCCTGATGGGATACAACAAGCATGGAGCCCTTGCGGCTTTCCCTGTAACGTGTAAATATCTCTATCAGATTTGTAAAACTCCACAAATCTATTCCTGCTTCCGGTTCGTCAAATACAGATAGCTCCGTCTTACGTGCCAGTACCGTTGCGATTTCGATTCTCTTGATCTCGCCACCAGAAAGGCTCGCATTTACTTCACGATCCGCATATTCTCTGGCACATAGCCCCACTTCCGTAAGTGCATTACAAATATCTGCTTCACTCAGTTTTTCGCCTGCTGCCATTTCTATCAGTTCACGTACTGTAATTCCCTTAAAACGCACAGGCTGCTGAAAGGCATATCCGATTCCTGCCTTTGCACAGGCCGTTGCATCCAGACCAGTAATATCAACATCATGAAACAAAATCTGCCCTGACGTTGGTGGCATTAGTCCTGCGATCAGTTTTGCAGTTGTTGTCTTACCTCCTCCGTTCGGCCCTGTGATCACTACAAATCTATTATCCGGTACAACAAAAGATACATCATCCAGAATATTCTTGCCGTCTTCTGCTTTCCATGAAATATTTCTTAATTCTAACATATTGCCCGCCTCTTTCTTGTATGCTCTTATGTTGGCACTTTATCCCTGGTATCCTAAAGATTCCCATATCTATCTATCATTATCTCTCATAGTACCACAGACGATGCATGGCATTCAATAAATTATTTCTAAAATTAATTATTCCACACCTTTTAAAGCATCTACCATGTCAATTGTCTTAACTTTACCGGATAGCATAGTATTTACAACTATTGACACTGCGAATGTCCCGATAATTGCAAGAACATAAGACATTGCAAAGATACATGGATATAAATCATCCCTTTCAGACATGCTGCCGCATAATAATACTAAAAATAAGTACCCCATCGGCATTCCGGCCAGGATCCCGATCCCTGTAATCCATAGATTCTGCAATTGCAGAATACCCTGTATCTTCCCGGAACGAAATCCCAAAACCTTCAAAGTAGCTATTTCTCTCGTTTTCTCCACAAAGGAAAGCACTCCCAGATTGTAAAGTACGACAGTCCCAAGAATGACTGCTGCAGTAATCAATATGCCTGCCATCATATTCATCATTTTCATGGAATCTCTCATTTCTGACTTTAATTGATCCATATTCTGCACTGCCTGAATGTTCTTATCATCTGTAATGTCATCTGGAAGTGACATATCTGTCAGAATCTTATTTGCATTAAATTCACAGGAAAGTGCCTCATATGCATTCCTTGATATGACAATTCCCTGACCGGAGGGTACTCTGTTAATTGTTGTGATTCTTGTATACTGCCATGTATCCTCGCCCATAACATGCCACTTTACGTAGTCCCCGATATGTACCTTTAGTAAGTCTGCCATCTTGGCAGATAATGTTGCCCCGCCCTGGTCAAATGGTATTTCATGCAGGCTGGCATCCTGGATATGAAGGTAATTCCCCGAATCAACAACATTCAAGGTACCCGTCTTAAGAATATTATTTGCCTGTAATTCGATTGCCTCTTCCTCTATCATTTGCCCCGCATATTTTTTGGCATATTCTTCTGCGTCTTTCTGCCCTGTACCTTCTTCTAATAAGATACAATGTTTACAGATCATAAGCTGCCCATACATCCAGGACGGCATATTTCCGACAGAGTCTCTGCAACCAAATGCACAAAGCAATAACATCGTGCATCCTGACACTCCGATGATTCCCATCAGGCTTCTTGATTTATTGCGCAGCACATCTCTTATATTCCATTGTGTCTGAAAATTCAGATGCAGCCATAACTTACTTTTTTCCAGCGCAGTATGAGATATCTTTTTGGGCGGCTTCGGCTTTAATGTCAACGCCGGTGGGTCGATCAATTCTTTCCGACACGCAAGATAGCTCACTACGGTTGATACTATCACTTCTGCTGCGATTGCATAGTACGAATTCATGGATATTGTTGTCTTCCATTCCGGTAAATTATACATTTTGGACATGGAGGATAGAATCAGACGCGGGAGCATATAATACCCTGCAATTCCACCGGTTACCGCACCAAATGTGCTGATCCAGAACCCATAAGATACATAATGCCTTGTTATTCTGGCTTTGCTGAATCCAAGTGCCTTCAGTGTTCCTATCTGAATCCTTTGATTTGCTGTCATCCTTGTCATGGTCGTAATAATACCAAGCACTGCAATCAGTAGAAATACCACGGGAAAGAGGAACCCCATCATTTTATGCTGCTTTACTT
>JAEWWQ010000033.1 GCA_023458855.1 Bacillota bacterium | reverse complement strand
CAAACATTTTTGCAAAATCCTTTCCCTTAACCGAAAGACCTGAGGACTTAAGATTTTTGATATCTTTTGCAGCCTGTTTTGTATATACAATTCGATACACTTACCATTCCACCTCATCTTCTGACACACATTCATCAATCGGTATTTTACCGCCTTCTATAATAGATTCCGCCAAACCCGGCACAGCCATTAAATCTTATAGCATTCATACTATCATCTCCTTTTTTCTTTATTATAGCGTACGCTTTTACGTACGTCATTGTTTATGTTACATCCTGCGAACATTTTCTTCTCCTACACACAACATAACTGTAGCCGTAAAATTATTATCTTCTATCTCAATCTCAAAATTTCCATTATACTTCCCTGCTGTCTTTTCTACATTTACCATCCCATACCCGTGATGCTTTTTATTTGATTTCGTGGTAATGAATCTTCCAATTTTTTTCTCTGGCTTTACGACAACCGGATTCTTCACTTTAATTATAATAAATCCGCGAATATATCTTATATTCACATCTATGATTGGTTTATCACCATTTATAGTAATATACGATTGGCAGGCTTCCTTCGCATTATCTAACAGATTGAATAATATCGTACACACATCATCCGCTGTTACAATCTCATTCTGGGGAAATTCTGCATTCACCTTTATATCGATACCATTTTCCTCACATTCTGTGACCATATGATTTAAAATTACATCTACAATGTCAACTCCGCTCCATATGTATTTTGTCAATTCCTTCCCCGGACTGGATATTCCATCAATATAATTAACAAACTCTTCCTTTCCACTTTTTTCGGCCATATATCGTAATACCTGTAAATGATGGTTTATATCATGATACAATCGCTCATTCGAATCAAATATCGCATAAAGCCTCTTATAATTCTCTTCATAAATGTCTAATTTTCTCTCTAAAAATTTTATCCTGTTTAATGGATTTTCATGTCTCATATCTTGACTCTCCAAAACCTATTAATCTTTGTTTTAAAGTCCGGTATCCTGCTTTGGGCTATCTCTATCCTGGTATCGTCTATCATAATGCACTGGGATTGCGTTATACTATTCACATTACACATATTAACAATACATCCACGATCTACAAAATAAAAATCCTCTTTGCTCAATTCTTCATATATTTCTGATAAGGTTTTTCTGACTCTGTGTATCGTTCCTTGTTCTTTCATATGAAATACACCGTTTTTTCCCTCTTTAGAAATATACATGATCTCTTTCGTCATAATTCTCTCTATGCGACGGTTATTACTGATGATATACGATTCATTGTTTTGGATCTGAATCAATGAGACCGCATCTTTTATAGCAAATGTCAGCCTCTCTTCTATCTGGTTTTTCGGTATGTATCTAAAAATACTTAACTCATACGCATCTAAAGCATATTTGTAATGAGATGTAACAAATATCACCAGAACATTCGGAAGAAACTCTCTGACTTTTTTTGCAAGCTCCATCCCTGTTATTTCAGGCATTTCTATATCCAGAAGAATTAAATCATATTTTGCACCATCCTCTATTTCATAAAGAAGATTTTTACCACTGGTAAATGATTCAATCGTTGCAAATATCTTTTCATTCTTAAGACATAGTTCTACCTTTTCTTTTACTTTTTCCAATAAATGCAGTTCATCATCACAAATTGCAATCTGAATCATTTTTTTATTATTTTCCTTTCCAGAATCCTCTTTAGTATACGTTTATTTTCAATCTTTTTCAATTAGATTTCGAGGACAAAACCCTTATGTTCAAGACATATTTATAATTTAACACTTTTATTTGTTACAACTATTTTATAAAATGAAATCAATAGGAAAAGGAGCTTACTTATGTCAGAAAATAGTGTGTTAAAAAAAGTGATTTCTACACACTGGTTTATATTAAAACTAGCGTGGGCAGCAAGTAAAAAAAGAGTTTTATTGGAATTTTTAAAATCCCTTATCTATTATGCCGATTGGCTGATCATTGACTGTATTGTTCTCCAGCTTATTATATCTGTGGCTGAGCATACTCTTAGTTTTCATAAAGTAATGCTTGTTGTATGGGGTTTTATCTTTCTATCAATTATTTTTTCGCTGTTCTCGGATTATTACTCCGAACTGGCAAAGCCTGTTACAGATGTCATATTTTTTGAAAAATTAAATCAAAAGTTATATGAAAAATCTTGTAATGTCGATTTAAAGTGCTTTGAAAACACTGAATTTTACAACGAATACATGATGGCAATCAAACAGGCCGATACCAAAATTCCATCTGCACTAAATAATATTTTTAGTATCGTATGCGGTTTATTTGCTGCTGCCGCAGCATTTTTTCTTGTATTTCGAATCGACCATGCGGCTATTCTTTTTATCATATTTCCTATCCTTGGAAATTTTGTTTTTAGCGGACTTCTAAATAAACGTATTTTTAAAAGGGACAGAGAATCTGTTATTTATCAAAGAATTGCTGATTATATAAATCGTACCATTCATTTATCGGATTATGCAAAAGAAATCCGGCTTTCAAACGTGTTTCGGCTTATGAGAAAAAAATATGATGATTCCGTCACTTCAACCCATAAAGTAATTAAACGCTATGCATCTCTCAACGTAATTCTTTTCTGGTTATTTCAATACTTTACGTTTACGCTTTTATTTGAAGGTTCTATGATGTATGCCGGATATCGGGTTTTAGTTACAGGTTCCATGACATTTGCAGAAATGGCAGTTTTCCAAAGTGTTATGCATGCAAACACATGGATTCTACTATATTTTTCCAATGATGTTATGGCATGTGTAAAGGATAGCTTATACATTGAACAAATACAAAATTTCCTTGAATATGTTCCTGCGATACCCGAAGACCAGGATGGCATGATACCCGATAAAAAGATTCACTCAATTAAATTTTCACATGTCTGGTTTCAATATCAGGATGAAAAATACATATTAAAGGATATTGATTTCGAAATATCAGAAAAACAGACCACTGCTCTTGTAGGCTTTAACGGTGCCGGAAAAAGTACACTTATAAAATTATTACTGCGCCTCTACGACCCTGATAAAGGTGAAATTCTGGTAAACGGCATAAATATAAAAGAATATAACCTGCTGGAATATAGAAAACTTTTTTCCAGCGCTTTTCAGGATGGCAAGATCTTCGCAGATACAATAAAAGAAAATATACTTATGGGGCACCGCACTACTCCCGAAAACGATGACAAAATTGTGGAACGATCACTTAAACTTGCTGGTATTTTAGATGATATCAATATGCTTCCATTAAGATTTGATACCATCCTGACCCGGGAGTTTTCAAAAGACGGGCTTGTCCTTTCCGGGGGCCAAAACCAAAAAATTATAGCCGCCAGAGCTTTTGCAAAAGACTGCTCCATTGCGGTGTTTGATGAACCAAGCAGTGCTCTTGATCCAATAGCTGAATATCACCTTTTTAACAATATTACTAAATATAGCAGCGACAAAATTCTATTCTTCATATCTCACCGGTTATCTTCCGTACAAAATGCAGATATCATATTTTATATGGAAAACGGAAGAATATTAGAACGTGGTACGCATTTAGATCTAATGGGTAAAAACGCAAGATATGCTGACCTTTATAAAATACAAGCCAAAAATTATCAGGCTGCTGACGAGAATGATGAAGATTACACCAAAAGTATTTTCAATAAACATCTTGAAAATAGCACTATTACATATAAGGGAGGTGCAAACTATGAAACAGCTGACATTTAAAGAAACTTTAGCAGAACAGCTATATCTTAGTAAAATATGTTTTGGAACAGCTCCTTTTTATATGCTCTATCATATATTTGAAAGTGTTAAGCTTCAAGTTTCCATATTTTTTGAATTCACCTGGACGATAAATTACTGTCTAGAAGTTGCCGAAAAAGGGGAATCCTGGACAAAAATACTGTGGAGTATGGCTATTTTACTTATTGCTATTGCCATATCTACTGTAACATTTTCTCTTTATAACCAGTATGTGTCCCCAAGATTAAAGCCTATGCTATATAAATCATTTAGACTGAAAATATATGAAAAAACAAAAGATATCGATTTATCCCAATATGATAATGTAGAATTTTATCAAAAATTTATTCTATCTACAAACGAAGCTGACAATTGTATTGATCGATTTCTAGATTCTATCGACCAATACAGTGCTTCCATGATAGGGTTTTTACTCTCACTATCATTTGGATTATTTATTAATCCAATTGCATTAATCATACCTGTTTTTTCTCTGCCTCTTGATATTATATTTGCAATACAGGAGAATAAAAAAACGATTGAAGCCCGAATGGCACGCGTTACATACGAACAAAGAAGAGAATATCAAAATCGTGTTTTTTATCTTATTGACTACGCAAAAGACCTCCGTCTCAACCATGAAATGAAGAAAAAATGCAGTATTGATTTTTCTTCTTCCAACAAAAAAATTGAAGAAATAAATACCTCATATGGAAAACAATTATTTTCATTAAACTTTAGTCACCATACCATTGTAAATCTGTTATTAGATGGTCTTTTGTGGACACTCCTGTTGTATCAGGTATTAGTATTACATAATTTATCATTTGCACATATGATTACAAGCCGTAACTGTGGCAGACGTACTTCCTGGCACGCAAGTAAAATTGTCCTTAACTGGAAAAGTATCGTCGAAAACTCTACTTATTTAAAATCAATACGCGAACTTATGAACACTGAATCCACTGTCATTTCAAAAAAGAACGAGCACCTGCCGCAAGGTGATTCCACAGTGTCCATCGATCATGTTGATTTTTCATATATTCCTGAATGTCCTGTATTAAAAAATATTACTATCAAACTGAATCCGGGGCAGAAAATTGCACTTGTTGGTTACAACGGATCTGGTAAAACAACGCTTGTAAAACTTTTACTTCGATTATATGACCCTACAAATGGGACCATCACTTATAATGG
>JAEWWQ010000032.1 GCA_023458855.1 Bacillota bacterium | reverse complement strand
ATCCGGAACCTTTCCAACCTGAGAGAGCCATATATCAAATGCCCCCACTGTCGATAAGTTGATTTGCTGAATCAGCCATTCCTTATTACCATATATAATTCCTTTATATCCAACATCTTTAAGCGCTTGTAAAAAAACAAGTGCAATATTACTTTTTTCCTCTTTCGTTAAAGTGTCTGTTCTGGATATATCACCTGTTATTTTTTCCATATCAAATGCAATCGGATAAGTAATTTTATAACCCTTGATATTTTCGTATACAAGATTCGCTTCTTCCAATGCTTCTTCCTTTGTGACTGCCTGCGAGAAAAAATAGACACCGATATTTAATCCTGCCTCCGTCGCTGCCTTCATATATTCGGCAAAATGATCGTCTAATGCTATTTGTCCATTTCCATAACCTCTGGCACCTACTTTGATCATTACAAATTGAACGCCTGCTTTTTTCAACCTGTCAAAGTTGACATCACCATTTTCTTTTGAAATATCCACTCCCAAATAAGAAATATTTTTACCATTTTCATAATATTTCATAATTGGTTCTTCATAGACAAAACCTTCGGGATTGTATTTATTTTTTGTTATATACGGACTTATGGTAACCCATTCTTCTGTGCCATCAGATTTTTGAATCATTGTCTGATTGACATGATCTGTTTCTGCATCTGTAACTTCACTTTCACCATTTGCTTTCTCAGAATCATCTGTACCTGTATCATTTTTTCTTTTGGAATCACTTTCATTACTGCTTATAGAGTTGCTGTTGTCGTATGATTCCTCTCCATTATTCCCATTCCCTTTATATGTCTCCCAAAATTCCAATTGATCAGAGGTAAGCCCGTCGCTCTCTACAATCTGCTGCACACTCTCATGAATAGCCTGTACTTCTTCATTCAGACTACTGCCATCAGACTCTGCTATACTCTTATTCTGCTGTGCTTTCTGAGGTAAATGTACACCATAATTGATTACTACTATAACTCCAACAATTAAAATAACTACTGCCGCAACGAAAACTGCCATATGCATCATCATTTTTCCGTTTTCAGATGGTGCCTCATATTCGTTTTCATCATAATTATCTTCCAAACGCATTTTATCACTTCCTATCTACCCGTGGCTGAACTGTTACACCATATCATACACTACTTTACATATTGATGTCTATGTGAATTAATAGTGTTTTCTTGTTTTATCTATATTTTCATATTATACTGTACTAGTTAATATAACGATAAAATTTCTTAACAAAAAGGGGAAATTTCCATGAAATATAATCGACTGTTCTTGCTGCCTTGTTCACTTCTTATCATCTTTTTAGTTTCAGGCTGCAGTAAAACACCGGAAGCAATTGCAAAATCCGGCTTTTATTTAAATACTGTAATAACAATTACACTTTATGATAATTCTGATACGGAGCTGATTGATGGTGCCTTTTTGGTATGTGACAAATACGAACAACTGTTAAGCCGCACTATTTCAGGAAGCGATATCTGGAATATCAATCACAGTAATGGTGCTCCTATAGAAGTCTCCGAGGAAACTGCCTCTTTATTACAGACTGCAATCACTTACTGCGATAAAACAAATGGAGCTGTCGACATCACCCTTGCTCCATTAAGCGACTTATGGGATTTTTCATCTGATAAACCAAAAAGAGTACCCAATGATTCCGATATTCAGAAATTACTTACGAATGTGGACTACCATGCCATTAAAATAACCGGCAATACGGTTACATTAGAAAATAAAAATGCTGCTATTGATCTCGGTTTTATTGCTAAGGGATTTATCGCTGATAAGATAAAAGAATATCTGATTAAAAACGGAGTATCCAGTGCTGTGATCAATCTTGGCGGAAATGTATTAACGATAGGTAATAAACCAGACGGTTCCCCTTTTACAATTGGAATTCAGAAACCTTTTGATGACAGAAACACTTCCATCACTTCTGTATCGGCTTCTGATTCCTCTGTGGTATCTTCGGGTGTATATGAACGTTTTTTTGAAGAAAACGGAACGCTGTACCATCATATTTTAAATCCCGTCACCGGTTATCCTTATGAAACAACGCTTCTCGGTGTTACCATTTTATCTAAGACTTCTCTGCAGGGAGATGCGCTCAGCACCAGCTGCTTTGTTCTTGGTCTAAAGGACGGCATGCAGTTAGTTGAGTCTTTACCAGATGTAGAGGCCATTTTTATCACGGATGATTACAAACTCCATTATTCTTCCGGTCTGACTCCATAGCTTTTACTGCTATGCATAATAGATTACCATGCACAGGCGAACTGAATTCTTTCCATAATTTGCGTATGCATGTCTCTGGTCTGCTTTATAACGAATTGATTGTCCTTGATTAATAATATATGTTTTTTCTCCAACCTGCAGAGTCATCTGACCATCATATACAAGAACGAATTCTTCTGTTCCTGCATCATGCGGCAATGAGTCTGACTCAGCTCCAGGCTGCATTTCTATATGTAGTATTTCAAAGTTTCTGCCCGGTTCAAATGGAAATACCGGATATAATCTGAAAGCATCACTATTATTTGTCAGAGGTGTTACTGATGTATTATCAATAATTTTGACTTCTTGATTATCTTCTATCATTAACGAAGTAAATGAAATTTTAAGTCCTGTAGATATTTTCCACAATGTCGCCACAGAAGGTATTGATTCTCCTCTTTCTATCTGACCGAGCATACTCTTACTTACGCCCGTTAATTCTGCCACATCATCCAATGTCAATTCTTTATCCTTCCGTAATCGTTTTAAATTACCGGCTATAATTTCATTTAGATTTTCTACTGAATGATTCGATTGCATTTACATTCTCCTTTGATTTCATTTCCTTATGTATCTAATAAAACACCATTCGTCATTTACTTTGTCTAACGATAGGATACTACTTTTACTCCAACCTCACAAGCAAGTTCCTGATAATTTTTAACTTCTTCCTCTGTCGGTGCCTGAAAATCTTTGCTCGGTAATGCTATCCCCAATTGTCTGTATTTTTCTTCCCCGTAGGTATGATACGGTAAAAATTCAACTTGCGGATTATGTAAATATTTTTTCATAAATAAAAGCGTACTCTTTATGTTTTCCATTTCTGCATTGACACCCACAATAACTGGGATGCGAATTACCAGTTCTGTACCTATCGTATCCACTCTTTTAATATTTTCAAGAACCGGCGAAAGTTCATAACCTGTATACATTTTATGTTTCGAAGGGTCCATATGCTTAATATCTATAAATATTAAATCCATTTTTTTTAAGATATCAATTATGTTTTCAAATTCAAACACTCCACAGGTTTCTATGGCAAGAAAAATACCTGCATCATATAATTCATTTACAAGTGCTCTTAAAAATTCTGTCTGCATGGTGGCTTCCCCACCTGAAAAAGTAACACCACCATTGGAATATTGATAAAATATCATTTGTCTTTCTACTTGTCTCATAACTTCACGTACAGTAATCTCATGTGTCATGGGATTACTCATAGTCTGCCCCTCCGGATTAGAACACCACGCACATCGCAGGGGACAGCCAGGTAAAAAAACTGTTGTTCTTATACCCTCTCCGTCATTTACAGAAAAGTTCTGTATCTGCATAATATATCCTTTTGTGTCAGTCACAGGTTTCTCAGTCTCCTTTGCATCTAACATAACGAATAGAAAGACAAGTTAAAATTCGGCATGCTCTGTTCTTGCAATGATTGCATTCTGCATAGAACGCGATAAATTAACGAATTGCGTGCTGTACCCTGCTACGCGAACTAATAAATCTTTGTAATTTTCAGGATTTTCCTGCGCATCCCGCAGTATTTTGGAAGAAAGCGTGTTGAACTGCACATGAAAGGCTCCCAAAGCAAAAAAAGATTTTATCATTGCTCCTAAATTTGCCTGCCCTCTTTTTGTAGAAATCAAGTCATGATTCAACCTCATATTCAACAATGTTCCGCCGGAATGAATCTCCTGATTCACTTTTGCCGCTGAATGCATCGCAGCAATCGGGGTAGATCTATCCGTTCCGACATATGGCGATACTCCTTCGCTGGAAGGCTCTCCTGCCTTTCTTCCGCAAGGTGTCGCACCCAGTACCCGTCCCATAGGAATATAATTGGATATTCCCATAAATGCTGTATTAAATGGAGAACCAAAGATATCTTTATACTGATGGATCTGCCTATAATAGTGATTGGCAACCGTGATAGCCATCTCATCCACATAGTCATCATCATTCCCGTATTTTGGTACTTCCTGTGCCATCTTTCTTAATTCTTCGTACCCTTCCCAATTCGCATTCACAGCCTTTGCAAGTTCACCTATCTTTACTTTTTTCTCTTCGAATACAAGTTTCTTAATGACTGCAAGTGAGTTGGCCACTACCGCAAGCCCAATCCCTGTAATGACAGGTCCTATATTATATTTCGCACCACCATTACTAAGGTCTCTGCCATTTTCTATACAAGCTTCTATGCAGGAAGATAAAAATGGTCTTGGTACCTGCTCCTGATGAATTCTCTGAGCAGTCAGAGTCAATATGATAGAATGTTTACATAAATTATCAAATTGCTTATAAAAGGCTGCTTCTACCTCTTCAAAAGAAGTGAATTCATATGCAGGCTTTTCCTTTAATCCCATCCTCTTTCCTGTCATCTGACTCTTTCCTTCATTCAAAGCATATTCCAAAGCACAGCCAAAGTTTACATTAACAGCCGCAGTCCATTCTCCTGTCTTTCGAAAATGTGGTACCACACATCCGCAATTATTCCAGTCTCTTGCATCCTCCGGTTCATATCCTGCATGAATCAGCATCTGATACCCTGCATTATCATTATGGATGGCTGGAAAACCAGTTCCGGTACTTACAAGATCAGTCACGGCCCCCATAAATTATGCCGGACTGGGTGCATGTCGTGTGCCACTTAATCGTGGCTGATG
>JAEWWQ010000031.1 GCA_023458855.1 Bacillota bacterium | reverse complement strand
GATATCCATTCCAGAATATTTCCGGATTCCAGGATTGGAAAATACTTGTCAGCATCTTACATGCCACAATTGCATTCTCCGCACGGAAGAATATCAGACCGATGGTAACCAGTGCAAACGTTCTGATGCGCTGAAAAAGAATGAAACCTTTGTTGTCCTCTTTCACATGGAACCAGCATTTAAGCTTTTTCCAGACAGGTTCCAATACTTCTCCCGATACAATATAGAACCAGTGCAACAGACCGGAACCAATAATATATTTCCACACTCCGCCATGCCAGAAACCAATCGTAAACCATAGAATCAGCATTGCCAGATAGGTGGTTATCTTCTTTGCAGTCTTTTTACCGCATTTTTCTTTTAAACGTTTTGGCAGGGAGTTAAAAAAACTGGTTCTCAGCAAGGGATAAAATAAATATTCTTTTAGCCATGTTCCCAGTGTGATATGCCAGCGTCTCCAGTATTCTGCTATGCTGCGTGAGAAAAACGGTGTCTCAAAATTCTCCGGCAGTATGATGCCAAATGTCTCAGAAGCACCGATCACGATATCCATGCATCCCGAAAAATCCGTATATAACTGAAATGTAAAGCAGATTCCTGCAATGATAATTGTAAATCCCGAATGCTCTGCGTAATTGTTAAATACGGTATCTACAATAAGTCCCATTCTCTCGGATATTACAAGCTTCTTAAAAAAGCCCCAGACCATCCTCTGAATTCCGTAGGTCACATTTTTGTATACCAGTGGATGTCCGGTATACAACTGCTCTTTCATATCCCGATACCGGATGATAGGTCCTGATATCATCGTTGGAAAATAATATCCGAATAATGCCAGTTTTAAGATATTCTTCTCTGGTTCGCCAATCTCATAATACACATCAATCACATATCCCAATAAGGTAAGCGTGTAAAAAGAAATGCCCAGAGGTGCCAGTAACCCTAAATGAAAATATTTTAATATACACAACAAAGAAACGCATAATACAACAACAAGTGAAAGGGCGATTTGTCTCTTTTTCTGCTCTTTCACTTTATGAATATACAATGCGCCCCCATAGATAACTATAATCGTTGCAATCGGATAACCGATCAGCCACGGTTGTCCCGATGCGACAAAGAACATAATGCTTGCAAGTAATAACACTCCCCATTGTACTTTTTCAGGTACGACATAATATATAATCAATAATGCCGTAAAAAAGCACAAAAACGAGAAAGATGTAATATTCATTTTCTTAACCTCTGTTTCTGAATTGCGTTCAATAATACCTACGGATTGTTACGCACTTTGTGCTCTCACAATCCTGAAAACATTCGAAATCCGCCCTATTCGGGCTACTTTCTTATGACCTTTTGACCCTGGTATCATACTATCCTAATTTTTCCAAAATAATATTGGCCATCTCTCCAACATTTTTCATGGTAACGATCTGTCCCATAGAAAATTTAATACCAAATTCCTGTTCTACGGCCGACATGAGATTAATATGCTCCAGGGAATCCCACTCTTCAATATCATCTGCTGTCGTAACATCTGTTACTGTAATATCCTCATCATCAAAAACGTCTCTGAATACTTCATTTAATTTTTCAAATAATTCTTCTCTGCTCATAAAAGCTCTCCTACTCATTTACCTTAATTGCCTGATTCTTATTTTGATAGCACTCGGTTATCTTATAATACCATACCGTATTACCCGTTTCATCTTCTTTTTCTTTCGTAAATCCCTGTAATGCATAAAATTCACGTACCATTGCATTCTTTGCAGTCGGGTAATAATAACCTTTGATCTGGGTAACATTCCTGTGTTTACATTGTGCGACCAATTCATCCATCATGGCAAATTCCATGTCTCTCTTCAATACACGACAGCTCATAAGCCACAGATCGATATGAAGCGTTGCACCATCTATCTTGCCGATTACAATGGATACTACTCCATTATCACCAAATTTGTCTTCTAATTTACCATATAACGTAATCACATCCGGATTGGCCGCCGCTTCTTCAATCTCGCTTTGTGTATAACGCTTTGTTGTCAGATTGAACTGGTTACTTTTATTGGTAAGCTGGGCGATTCTTGCCATGTACATTGGTTCAAATGCCTTTATGGTTCCTGTCATATCCAATGACTTCAGATACTCTCCATAATCTGCAAAGCTTTGCTCCTGCTGTTGTCTTTGCACATTTGCCTTGTACATCTCATTTCTTTTCCGGTCATCTTCTGACAGGCTTGTCACTTCAAAGAATCCTGAGTGATCAAGCACTCTGATATACTGCTCCGGACTGCCGATCTCCGGAATTGCAACTCCCGGCACCTGCTGCCTTACGATCTCACGTTCTGCCGGATTATCATCAACAAATACAAGACTTTCCGGAAGGATATTTAATTCCTTCGCAATATTCTGTATGTTCATGCTCTTTGGTTCCCAGTTTGCCTTAATTATTATGAAATCATCCGGATGCAGGATGCTGTCCGGATGCTGCAATCCGGCAATGGCATTTTCATGCTCATTCTTAGAGCTGACATTCAGCATAATACCAAGCTCTTTATGGTCCTTGATATACTGCTGGAATTCCGAGAATACCTGTCCCATGGAAGTCTCCTGACCGATCTCGAGATTTTCCACACCATCATCACCAACAATACCGCCCCAGAGCGTATTATCCATATCCAGTACAAATGCTTTTTTATTTTTTCCATAAATTGCCTTCATAATATTTGCAACATGAAAGGCTAAGTCCGGAATTGCCTGCAGGCATAACGAATACTTATACATATGCCAGAATAATGGGTCGCCCCACTTGTCCAGACCGAAACACGCTGATAGATAGTTAATATCGTTGATATAAAAATTATTGTGTGCAGATGCATAGGCATAGAATTTCTCATTTATCTGATTGATAAAATGAATCCTTCCGTGAATATCACTTGCATCCTTGTTCCCAAGCAGACGATAAAATGGGTATTCCATATTATTCTGAATCACTGGGCAATGAAATTTCACTTCTATCTGTTTCCACATCACTTCGAAATGTTCATAAGTCTGCTGGAGCAATGTATCTATCTCCTGTGCGCCCTGTGCCACATTCGGATACTCTTTGATATTGCGGTTACTGGTATGGATATAGATGATGTCCGGAGCAAACCTGGCTAATTCCTCGTTAAACATCACATCCTGCCAGTACTGTGCATACTCTGATTCGAAGAATATTGGTTCAATTCCATAATTCAAAAGAAACAATTCCAGAATCCGGATGACATCATGTGTGGTACTGCCGCCCAGTACCGCGATTTTCTTTTGGATTCTCTTAGTATCCTCATTTAACAGCGCCTTCTTCAGGCTCTTGGCTTTTTTTAGGATATATTCATTATCAAACGGATATTCCAATTCTCTTACCATCTTATTACCCCACTTCTACCTATTTACATAAATTTTCCAGATACTGCTTCCACGCGCGGTTTACCCGTTCCGGCGAAAGCTGCTCCTGAATCTTAGCTGCCTGTTCCCCAAGCATCTGCTCAAAATCCGGATTCCCTAGTATCTTTTCCAAAGCTTTTGAAAGTGTCTGTGTATCCCTGACCGGCACCAGCAGACCATTTACGCCATCCCGAATCACTGCTCTGGGACCTCCACAGGGACAATCCGTCGCTATGACTGCTAAACCAAGTGCCATGGCTTCTAACAGAGCATTCGGCATCCCTTCCGTATCAGAAGTCAATACAAAGATTCTTGCCCGTTCAATATGATCCGGTACACAGCTTACATTTCCAGGCATGGATATCTCTTCCTTCAGACCCAATTCCTCTATATACTGCAACAGTGTCTCACGCATATCTCCGTTTCCGTAAATTACTAACTTCATTTCCGGATAATCCACATGAATTGCGGCAAACGCATCAATCAGCATTCTGTGATTCTTATTGTCATCCACACGTCCCACAGATACAATGGTATTTTCTTTCTTTCCTGTAACACGTGGTCTGATACATGCTGTATCTAATGGATTCGGTAAGATAACGGAACGCTTTTGTATGTTTTGGGGAAAGAAAGCCTTTGCATCTTCGGTCTGGAAAATAATTCCGCGTGCATAAGCAAATAAGTGCTTTGCGACAAAACGCATCACCGGATTATAATATTCCTCCGTAGGCTCACCTCTTACTGATACTGCCACAGACATAGGTAAAAATGCCGCAGTTGCAATTGCCATGAAATTATTCTTACCAATAAAGGATACGATAACATCGGGTTTTTCCTGTTTCCAGATGTTCCTTAATTTGCAAAAGCGGTTCCTAAAGTTTCGGACTCTGCTTCCGGTCACTTCTGTACCTGTAATCTCAGAGTAGACTCTTCGGATGCCATCACTCACAGTGTATTCCTCTTCCGCTTTTCTGGTCGTTACCAGAACTACTTCCGTACCACTCTGATACAGAGCTTCTGACAGATTCACAATAACGCGCTGCGCACCGCCTTTATCCAGACTATTAATATAGAATGCTACCTTTTTCAAACTCATAGTTACTCCCGTCTGCTATTTACAATACGTGCGGTACCATTGTTGGAATGCAAAGAAAGACCAGGCAGTCTTGGAAAAATTCTCTCCTGTCGCAGGCCCCCTGTCTCCTACTTCCAGATAACGTGTCATAAATTGGTTTACATAAGTACTATCAAAAATATTCTGCTCCCTTAAGAAAGATAAGTCACTCATCTCGATCAACTGCTCTTTCAATGGCCCACGCAGCCATTTATCAAGCGGCACACCAAATC
>JAEWWQ010000030.1 GCA_023458855.1 Bacillota bacterium | reverse complement strand
CAGCAGTATTTTTGCTGCTTAGAATTTCTTCTCACACTTCCAGTCATGACGCTACAAGCGGCACAAATATTAGGGTGAAGAAGACGCTCGCGGCTTCTTCCTGTGTGAGACTTAGTAATTCTTGCAGCAGTATTTTGCTGCTTAGAATTTCTTCTCACACTTCCAGTCATGACGCTACAAGCGGCACAAATATTAGGAAGAAGAAGACGCTCGCGGCGGCTTCTTCCTGTGTGAGACTTAGTAATTCTTGCAGCAGTATTTTTGCTGCTTAGAATTTCTTCTCACACTGTTTCCATCTTATGCAGCCAACTGCCTTTCTTAAAACGCACTGTGTAGCATACCGCGCGGAACGTCCA
This sequence comes from Bacillota bacterium, assembly GCA_023458855.1. Classification (GTDB taxonomy): domain Bacteria; phylum Bacillota; class Clostridia; order Lachnospirales; family Lachnospiraceae; genus SZUA-378. Next base: position 8,033 of record JAEWWQ010000030.1, on the reverse strand, counting down.
ATCGATCGTCATGGCAATCCATACGCCCATCAGACCAACGCCGCAATATCCGATTAAGATATAGGCGGTTGCAATCCGGAATACCCACATGGATACAATTGCGATTATCATCGGAAGCAGTACATCACCTGCCGCTCGAAATGAATTCGGTGTAGAAAAAGAAGGAACCCATGACACCAGCACCATTACCGCATGGTATCTGATTACTTCTGTCGCAAGCCGCTCTGTTTCCTGACTCAATCCATATATTTTCAGCAGATAACCTACGGTACAAAAAATTATAACAGACAATATTGCCATTCCTGTGTAGGTAAGCAACATCAACTTTTTTGTATAATACCTGGCCTGTCCGGCATCGCCTGCTCCAACACAGATGGACACGGTAGATAACTGAGCATAGCCGATTGCAATACCCGGCAGAATGTTAAAGTTGGTAATGGTATTGGCAACTGCATTCGCCGCTATGGCTGTGGTACCAAGTGTTGAGATCAGACTTAAAAGCAAAATTTTCCCTAATTGAAATAAACTATTTTCAAGTCCATTCGGGACACCTACATATAGAATCTTCTTGATCATGTCTCCCTGTAATTTCCAGGTGACATGCCCATTCAGGTGAATCTCCTTTTTCTTATCAAATAGCATGATAAAAATAATGACGGCTGCGACTATTCTTGATACCGTTGTCGGAATTGCTGCTCCTGCCACCCCCATCTTCATTCCATAGATCATAATTGCATTTCCCGTTATGTTAACTACATTCATAACCGTGGAAACCCACATGGTCACTTTCGAATTTCCCATGGCACGGAACAACGCGCCACCTGTATTATAGACTGCCAACGGAAAAAATGACAGTGCCGTGATAAGCAGATAGATCTTTGCATTCTGCATAACTTCCGGTGTAATACTTCCGAATACTTTTTTCAGAATCATATCATGCACCCCGATAAATAATACGGTAATCCCAATTGCCAGTAATCCGGAAAACAGGATTAACTGCCAGGCTGATCTGCTGGCATTCTCCGAATCCTTCTGTCCAAGGAAATGTCCTGCGGTAACGGCACCACCGGTTGCCAGTGCACTCAGGATATTGATAATCAGCACATTGATCGTATCTACAAGCGACACTCCCGATACAGCTGCCTCTCCTACCCCGGCAACCATAACCGTATCTGCCATACCAACTGCAATCACCAGAATCTGCTCGATTATCAGCGGTATAATTAATTTCTTTAGGTCTTTATTTGAAAAAAGCATTTGTCTGCCTCATTTTCTCTATTTATCTTATTGTATCTATTGTATGCCTATTTCCGACAACTGTAAATGCCCAATCTTTGACGTCCTAAGCGAGTATGCACACCCGCTTAAGACAGAAACACAGTTTGACTGATTGTGAAATATTTTTTCCAAATTGTCACTTAATATTATTTATTTAAATAATGTAAGTATTTTTCTTTTGTTGCCATGCCCCCTCGGATGTGACGCTCTGATTTATTTACATCCAAGACTTTCCGGGCACTCTTGGCAAGCGCTGGGTTAATTTGAATGAGACGGTCTGTAACATCCTTATGTACGGATGTGGTCTTTGGGAATGGTCGGCATATTACTGAATAAACGAAGGTAAATGTCTATGGTACCATCCTTCTTAACCACGATCTGCTTTATCACTTTCTTAAGCTGGGCATTTGTTATTTCTGTCCGTTCAAATATATCCTTGATGCTATCGAAGGTCTCTTCCATGATCTTTTCCAATTGCTCCCCTTTGCTTAGGTTATAGGATACTACCTTTAATGCATTTTCTGCTTTGACAAGTTGTTCGTTCATGAGCGCAACTTTCTCTCTTAACTCTTCTCTGGTAATCAGATCATCCATAAACATCTGAGTATACTTGTCCTTGCTTCTGGCAAGCTTTGATATCTGCGCTTTTAGTTCTTTCTCATAAGATGCTTTATCACCTTTAGATTTATATACCCGCTTGCATTCAGCTAAGATGCTCGGAATTATTTTATCTTTCTGCGAAAGAATATCTGTAAAATACTGCCTGATCGTTTCCAATAATTCTGCTTCCGTAATTTTTATCTTATTATTACAACTGCCGCTTCCATTCATATTACGCCCGCTGCACACCCATAATACGCTGGTATTTTTATATTTGCGTTCTATTCTTCGAAAAGAGAATCCACACTCTGCACATTTAATTAAGGTACTGAAAATATACTTGTTGCTCTGGCGTTCCTTTGTAATGTGAAAGGTATCCCTCCTGCCTGATAAAATATTCTGCGCAAGTTTATACTGGTTTTCATCTATGATGGCAAGTTCAGGTCGTTCTGCAATCATCCATTCCTCTTTCTCTTTTCCTTTTCGTGTTCCTGTCAGGAAATCCGCAATTTCTTCCTTGCCGTTTATAATCTTTCCAATGTAGATTTCATTTTTTAAGATTCTGCTGACGGCATTTTGAGACCACCGGCAGTTACGTTTGGTCATAACACTTCTTTCATTCAGCATACAGGAGATCTTGCCCGCACCATATCCTTCCTCCGTATACCAATTGTAGATCTGCTTCACGATTCTGGCCTCGTCCTGATTAATTCTAAGATTGAAATAATCTCCCGGTGTCTTATCGTATCCGTACACGATGTTCGGCACTCTACCTTTTTTGGCATTCTCTTTCTTGCCGAATTTGACACGCTTAGAGGTATTGGAAGATTCCTCCTGTGCCATTGCGCCCATAAGTGTAAGGACAAATTCAGAATTGCCCATTGTCTTCATGTCGGAAGTGATGAACACCGTTTCTATATTAAGAAGTCTTAACTTTCGTACACTTTGAAGAAGATCTACTGTATTACGTGCAAGACGTGATACATCTTTTACGATGACCTGCTCAAAGATACCCTGCTCTGCTTCCTTCATCATTCGCAGGAACTCTTTTCGATTCTTTATTTTTGTACCGGAGATACCTTCATCCGCGTAAGTATGAACAAGGGTATCGTTGTTTCTGGCACAATAAGACTCGAAGAATTCTTTTTGCGTTTCGAGACTATTCAGCTGATCTGATTTTTCGGTGGAGACACGACAATAGGCTGCAACTTTCATGAGGTCGCCTCTTTCTGCGACAGATACGTAGCTGCATTTTCTGCATCCATTTTTTCTCTGACTAACTCTTCCACCTGTGGAACGCATATTTTAGCAAACCACTTTGTGAAAAACTCTTCCGTCGATTTACGTGTATTCGGGTTGTGAAAGACAAATTTCAGTTCTTGATTTTGCCTCACTGCATACCCTCCTTGTCCTTTTTTTCAATGTATATGTAACCAATTTTGAGGGTATGCTAATAATATTTTATCAGGTGTGCATTTGGACACGAAGTGCCTTTTAACATATGGGGAAGTTCAGAGAACTTTCCTATAAGGATTAAAGTATCAAAAGCCTATCATAGAACTTGGCTTCGTCAATTTGCACATATACATGCAAAACAAAAATTGATACACAACATAGTTTGGTGAGCAACTGTATGAAGTCGCTGGTACTTAGAACATGTATTTTATGTTCTTATGTACCACTGCGGCTGAGTCCAAGCGGGAGCGCGTTGCGAATGAACTATGTTGCGTATCAATTTTGCACTAACATAAATTGTGCAAATTGACGAATTCAAATATACAAACACGTTTTTCACACCCTAATCCTATAAGTTAAAAAAACTTCAGACACTATTTTTCAGCATCTGAAGTCATTTTCTGTTTAAGACAGGCGCATCCGGAAATCCTCATATCCGAATTCCCGCACAATTTCACAGGTTCCATTTTCTCTTTCATATATAATAGAAGGAAGGCACATCCCATTAAATGTATTATTTTTGACCATGGAATAAATCGCCATGTCTTCAAAGGTAAGACGTGTTCCGTTTGTTAAAGGTTCTGCAAATGAGTAATCGCCGATGATATCTCCCGCGAGACAGGTCGGTCCTGCCAAGCGATACGTATATTCCCGTTCCTGCGGCATCCCGACATGTGCCAGCGGCGGGCGGTAAGGCATTTCTAAGACATCAGGCATATGACAGGCCGCTGAAGTATCCAGGATTGCGACTTTTATCTCATTATCCACGACTTCTAACACGGTTGTCAGAAGTTCTCCCGCATTCAGGGCAATTGCTTCCCCCGGTTCCACATATACTTCCACCTGATACGTATCCTGCATATGGCGGATGCATTCCTCCAGTAATGCGATGTTATAACCTTCTTTAGTGATATGATGTCCGCCGCCGAAGTTGATCCACTTCATCTGATGCAGATATTCTCCGAACTGGGATTCTACAGCATCTAATGTTATCTTCAGGTCATCTGCGTCCTGTTCACAAAGGGTATGAAAATGGAGCCCGTCCACATGGGTTAATAATTCCGGCTGAAAGTTCTCTATGGTGACTCCCAGTCGGGAACCGGCAGCACAGGGATCATAAATCGCATGTTCTCCCTGTGTGGAACATTGCGGGTTAATTCTAAGACCAATGCTCTTACTGGCGGCAACTGCCTTGTCCTGGAATTTTTGTAATTGGGCAAAAGAATTAAATACAATATGGTCGCAATAAGTTAATATTTCATCTATTTCTTCTTCTTTATAAGCAGGCGAATAGACATGATTTTCTTTTCGAAGCTCCTCTTTTCCAAGCCTTGCTTCAAATAATCCACTGGCTGTTGCGCCATTCAGGTATTCGCCTATCAAGGGATAGACCGAGAACATGGAAAATGCTTTCTGTGCCAGCAGTATCTTACAGCCGGTCCGCTCTGTGACGCCCTTAAGAATCTGCAGGTTTTTCTTTAATTTTTTCTCTGAAATGACATAACAGGGAGTTCTCAATTGTTCTCTTGTCATAGGAATCTGTATCCCTTTCTATCCTAATCTACCAAAACAGGGTTCTCATCTACAACCCAAGGCAGTCCGTATTTCATCAAAGCCTCCATAAATGGGTCCGGATCAAATTCTTCGATGTTATGCACACCGGCCTTGTTCCAGGTTCCATTCATGACCATCATGGCACCAATCATGGCCGGAACACCTGTGGTATAAGCCACTGCCTGTGAACCGACTTCTTTGTAGCACGCTTCGTGGTCACATACATTATAAATATATAGTTTCTTTTCTTTTCCATCCTTTTTGCCAATGAAAATACAGCCGATATTTGTTTTTCCTTTGGTTCTTGGTCCCAGAGAAGCCGGATCCGGAAGTACTGCTTTTAAGAACTGCAATGGAATAATTTCTTTTCCTTCATACATAATCGGTTCAATCGAAGTCATTCCTACATTCTCAAGGCACTTTAAATGTGTCAGATAGCTTTGTCCAAATGTCATAAAGAAACGGATTCTCTTGATTCCCGGGATGTTTAACGCGAGAGACTCTAATTCTTCATGATGGAGCAGATACATATCCTTTTGCCCTACTTCTGCAAAGTTATATTCCTTTTTAATCTCCATCGGTTCTGTTTCCACCCAGTGTCCGTCTTCCCAATAGGAACCTTTCGCGGATACCTCACGGATGTTGATCTCCGGATTGAAGTTTGTCGCAAATGGATATCCATGATCGCCGCCGTTACAATCCAGAATATCAATATAATTGATCTCGTCAAAATAATGTTTCAGTGCATACGCAGAGAATACGCCTGTTACACCCGGATCGAATCCACTGCCAAGAAGTGCGGTAATTCCGGCCTCTTCAAAACGTTCCCTGTAAGCCCATTGCCATTTATATTCGAATTTTGCAGTATCTTCCGGCTCATAGTTCGCGGTATCCACATAATGCGTTTTGGTTACAAGGCAGGCCTCCATGATTGTCAGATCCTGATAAGGAAGTGCAAGATTCAGCACCACCTGCGGTTTTTCCTTTTCAATCAGCGTGATCAATTCCGCTACATTATCAGCATTTACTTGTGCTGTTGTGATCTTTGCGCTTGTTTCATTCTGTAATTTTTCCTTTATTGCTTCACACTTTGATACCGTGCGGCTGGCAATACAGATTTCTGTAAATACCTCTTGATTCTGACAGCATTTGTGGATTGCCACACTGGCTACTCCTCCACAACCAATAATTAAAACTTTTCCCATCTTTCTTTTTTCCTTTCTTTCCATGTATCTTGAATCCTACAAATTAACAAAGTGCGAGCAGAAATTCCCGTACAATCTTGCCTGCCACCGCGGTAGATACGCCGCTTTGGTCATAAATAGGGCTTAATTCATTGACATCGCAGGCTGCGACCTGGCATCCGCTTCCTATTTTTCTGAGGGCATTCAATAATTCCATAAAGGAAATCCCTCCTGCTTCCGGTGTACCGGTTCCGGGAAAAATACCTGGGTCCAATACATCAAGGTCTACCGTTACATACACCGGCTTTCCTTGTATTTCGGCTATGACACTGTCTAATCCTTCCAAACAGAAGGGATGCATCTCTACATGCCCTTCTTTCGCAAAACGGAATTCCTCTCTGTCTCCGGAGCGGATACCAAACTGGAATATTTTCTGATCTCCCAGTATCTCATAGCAGCGGCGCATTACGCAGGCATGCGACAATGTAACGCCAAGATAATCCTCCCTTAGATCCGCATGGGCATCAAAATGCAAAATATGTAGATCCGGATACCTTTTTGCCGCAGCTCTTACAGCTCCCAACGTGACCAGATGTTCTCCGCCTATCATAAAAGGCAGCTTTCCATCCTGTAATATTTTTCCGCAGCGAGTTTCTATTTCTTTCAGAACGCCTTCTGTATTACCTATGGGTAATTCCAGATCTCCGCTGTCAAAAATGGAATAATCTATAAGATCCTTATCCTGATAGGGACTGTAGGTCTCCAGTCCATAGGATTCATTTCGTATTGCCTGGCTTCCGAATCTGGTACCCGGACGATAAGAAGTGGTCGAATCAAAAGGTACTCCATAGAGCACGATACCGGCATCCTCATATTCACTTTCACAACCAATAAAATTAACAATATTCTTATTCAACATCTTCTACTAATTCCTCCACATATGCTGGCAGGGCAAATACACCTTTGTGTAATCTCGGCAGATAATATCTGGTAACGATTCCCTTTAATTTCCAGTTCACGCCATCCATGTCATCTACCGGATGGTACTTCTTGGATGCGAATCCAAATAACCAGTGTCCGGAAGGATAAGAAGGAATATGGGCCTGATAGATACGGCTGATCGGAAACGACTCAATAATTCTTTTGTGCATGCGCTGGCAAAAGAAAGCCTCATCCTTATAAAAAGGACTTTCGTTCTGGTTGATCATAATGCCGTCCTCATGGAGCGCATTGAAGCAGTTTCCATAGAATTCTTTGGTAAACAGTCCTTCTCCCGGTCCAAATGGATTCGGTGAATCTATAATAATCAGATCATACTCATCGGATTTAGAGCGTACAAAGCGCAATCCATCCTCATGATGAATCTGTACTCTGTTATCATTCAGGCTGTAGGCCATCTGCGGAAAAAATTTACGGCATACCTCCACGAGCAGCGGATCTACCTCTACCACATCAATATGGAGAATTGTGTCATATTTGGTCAGTTCCCTGACGACACCGCCATCTCCCCCACCGATGACCAGGACATTATCTACTTTCGGATGTACTGCCATGGGCACATGGGTAATCATCTCATGATATATGAATTCGTCCATTTCTGTCAGAAATAAATCTCCGTCTGCCACCAGAATTTTCCCAAACTCCTTAGACTCTAATACATCAATTCTCTGGAATTCACTCTGGGCAGAGAATAACTGCCGTTCCACACGAATCGATAATTTCACGTTATCTGTATGTTCATCGGAAAACCACATTTCCATCTGCTATTTCCTCCTGCTCTTATCTTTATTATCATGCACGATTGCCAAGCTTCAATACATTTAAATTCGCAATATCTGCATCCTCGGGTCCCGTCATGGAACAGCCCTTTTCCTTGGCATAAATAATATAATCCAGTACTTCCTTCGTGATTTCCTCTCCCGGTGCCAGAATCGGAATTCCCGGCGGATAGCACATAACAAA
>JAEWWQ010000029.1 GCA_023458855.1 Bacillota bacterium | reverse complement strand
ATCCATCTCCAATCATGGAGTATTGTTTCAGAACAAGACTGACTCCAAGCAATGCCGCACATAATGATACCAGAATTCCCACTTCAAATGCCCTTACAATAAAAGAATAACTACACATTTCCATAATAATTTTCATTTTTACACCCGTCTGCATGCTTCGAGCATGCGCTCAAGTCAATAGTTGAACACGTTTTTTGTTCAACCTGTATACCTCCCGTGAACAGACTGCCATAAGCAGATTCTGAATACTCAGCAATACTGCCGAAAAAGTATTCCTTGTGACTAAGATGAAGAATCTTATCTGCTTGTTCCATACAATTTTTTAAATCGTGTGATACCATGATAATTGCCATATTTTCCTCTTGATTCAATGCTTTTAACTGTGCATATAATTCTAATGCTGCCAATGGATCCAATCCGGTTACCGGTTCATCCAAAATCAACAGCTTTTTTGCGGCACAAAGCGCTCGTGCCAACAGTACTCTTTGCTGCTGTCCTCCTGACAATTCACGGTATGATTTTTCCTTGAGGGAGAGAATTCCCAGTTTCTCCATATTTAAAAAAGCCTCGTTTTTCTCATCTTTTCTATAAAATGGCCGATGTTTCATCTGGCTTAAAAAACCTGATAATACTACTTCTGTTACGGTTGCCGGAAAGTCTTTCATTGCATTTGTCTGTTGTGGAAGATATCCAATTTTTCCTTTTTTCATGTCATCCGAATAATAAATCGTTCCATGGATTGGCTTAATCAGACCTAGCATACTTTTCAAGAGTGTACTTTTTCCTGAACCATTCTCACCAACTATACAGATATAATCTCCCTCACAAACTTTAAAGTCTATTCCATGCAAAATAATTTTATTCTCATATCCTAAATCAGCCTTCTGACATTCTACTAATGTGTATCTATCCTTCATGCACTGATTCCTCTTTCTAGTTAAGACCTTCTTTAAGATTTTTAACATTCTGCTCCATCAGTTCCATATACGTTACTCCTGAATCAAAGTCTTCTTTTGTTACATTATGACAACTATGAAATAATAATTTTTTTGCACCCGTACTTTCGCATATGGTATCCGCAATCTTTCCGCTGCTCAATTCAATATAATATATCACTGGTACCTTTTCCTCTTTTGCCTTATCAATTAAGTAAGCAACTGTTTCTGCACTAGGCTCTGTTTCTGTACTGCAGCCATTAAATGCTGCACTATAATTCAATCCATATTCCTCTGTAAAATAACGTAACGGAAACTTATCGCCGAAGATCATCGTCTTTCTTTTAGAAGTCCTCACAACATCTTTGAATTCTTCATCAAGTCCTTTTAGCTTCCCAATATATGCATCTGCATTTTTCTGATAAGTCGTTGCATTTTCAGGATCTGATTTCGATAATACACGGCAGATTTCTGCTACAATCTTTTGTGCATTTACAGGAGATGTCCAGATATGTTCATCATATTCTGCTTCTTCCGCCTCTCCTTCTTCACTCTCTTCTTCCGGCTCCATTCCTTCAACCGTCTCTTCTTCCACTGTATTCACATAATCCATCATACAGTCATTTACCTGTTCTCTATTATCGGAGGCATCCAGTACTTGCGGTACCCAGCTTTCCATATCCCCGCCATTATAGATAAATACATCCGCTTCCTGAATCGTTATCATATCTGCTGGTGTCGGCTCAAAAGAATGTGTATCCATACCAGCCGGGACTATCATTGTAATCGTAACCTTGTCACCAGCTATTTGTCTGACAAAGTCATAATAGGGAAATAATGTTGTCACAACATTTAATTTTTCATCCGCAACATTTTTTATAGCAGAAGTTTCTTTTTGTCCGCAAGCAAATAAAGCCATTACCATTGTAATCACTATAACACTTATCCATATTTTGTTTTTCATAATGCGATCTCCATCTCTTTTATAAAATCTTATTTCATAATCTCTTGCTTTCTACAGCAAAATTTAGCGATGGGATTCAATCATTCATTCGTACCTTTTGTGTAATGAGGGTAATTACGAAAAGACTATTCTGTACCATCTTAATGGTAACAGAAAGAAAAGCGGCGAATGCCACCAGAACAGTTATCATCTTAATGCATGTACTTAGTTGCTGTATTGCATGTTCTGCGACTAAAATCTGTGCACATACAGGGCAGTCCCTGCCGGAACATTCATGACGTACATGTTCCACTATAAATAAATTGGAAAAAGCAATTACAGTAAAAAAACAAACACACAAAAATAATGCCATTACAATTTTCATCTTGTTTGAATTTTTCATACTAATTTCTCCTTCCATTTTGAAAATCATTCTCTATCTTTCAATTCCCTTCCTGGCTGGGATTCCTTTCTCAAAAGGATGTTTTTTCTTTACAATTTCAGATACATAATCTGCTAATAAAATTAATTCTTCTGCCGGATTTCTGCCGGTCATAATCACTTCTAATCCATCCGGTCTTTCAGTTAAAAAAGATATTAACACTTTTTGTTCAATCAAAGCATAATTATAACTTGCAATGACTTCATCTAATACCAGTACCATTTTAACTGAATTACTGATTTGCGCATCAGGAAGTTCCTGTAATTGCCTTTTGCATTTTTCTATTGTACGCTGCAGCAATTGACGATATGCCGTTACAGCTTCCTTTTTTGTATCTTCTGTCATATTACCGAAAAATCCAAAATTTTTTCTCACGTAATCAACTTCTACGCCGGGTAATTTGCTTAACACACTGATTTCTCCTGAAGTACCATCTTTCAGAAATTGTACATAATAAACTGGAATATCATTGCCGACTGCCCTGATACACTGTCCGATTGCGGCCGTTGTTTTTCCCTTTCCATCTCCGCAGTAAATATGTATACAGCCTTGTTGATTTCTATCCATAAATCCTCCTTAAAACGAGTAGAAACACACCATAAACTATTTGTTATGGTGTGTTCTTTCATACCTGTTTATACCAGAAGTGCGGCTCCTATAATAGTAAGGAGACCAACTACAATACATAATATAATTGCAATAATGCCGATTACAAATCCGGCTGTTGCAAGTCCTTTCTTTGTAGAATTCATTCCCTTTTTAGAATTTACGATTCCAATACACGCTAAAATGATACCCAGATAAACATTTAAAAACATTGCCACCAATGCGATGATGGAACAAACAAATCCTGTAACTGCTTTATTTTTTGTATCATAGGTTTTTACCTGAATCGGAGTATTGACCGCATTTCCGTTTTCATCTGATCCATATGTATTATTTTCAGGAATTGGCTGATATAAAACATCGATTAATGTTGAAATTTCCTTTTTGTAACTTTGTTTCGGGACTGCCGCGGTAAACCCTTCCAGATCCTGATCCTTTCCATATACACCCGGGAGCCAGGCTGTTTTAATCCAGGCTTCTAAGTGAAGTACTCCATTCTCGTAAGAATATTTCAGAAATTTTGGGACTGACAGCATTCCGATACCTTCCTGCCATACCCATTCGCCCTTAACCTGCTTTTGCGTAAAACCATTTTTGGATAAATAATCATTCATAATAAATGTTACGAAATCCGCCGGCTTATTAATTTGTTCCTCTCTCACATATCTCTTCCCTTTTGACATACTACTCTCCTCATTAGAATTTTATTTGATGTGCTTAACAGATGTTTAAACTCTTAATACTGTATACACAATCATAATTAGAATACTCTAACAGAAGTATTTTGTCTAGAAAAATTTGGTAATTCTATTTACAAGCATCACAATCACCGCAGCAGTCACAACTTCCTGATTTTTTCCTTTTTTTCTTATATAATAAGATTAATATAATAAGTAGTATAATAATACTGACCACAATGATATCTGCCATCCTATATCTCCTGTTTATATGTTGTTTTGTTCATCTCATGCAATTCGCTGATTGCCAAAGGTACTGATATTATAAAAGCAAGCAAATCGGATATCGGTTGTGCAATCTTAATTCCAAATAATCCTAACGCAGGTGCCAGTATCAACAATACGGGAATAAAAAATAAGCCTTGTCTTGCTAATGCCACTATACTTGCTTTCAAAGCCTTTCCGATCGTCTGTAACATCATATTGCACAGAATGATAATTCCCATAAGCGGCAAGGTCAGACACTGCCACCTTAATGCGGACATTCCGATTATGGTCACCTGTTCATCTCCTGTTTTAAAAACAGAAATAATCTGCCCTGCATAGTAAAATCCCAAAACTGCTAATATTGTTAATACAATAGAAGCCACTTTACAGCAAAATACAAATGCACGTCGCACTCTCCCATATAGCTTTGCTCCATAATTAAACCCACATACAGGTTGAAATCCCTGTCCAAAACCAATCAATGCTGATCCTGCAAACATACCTACTCTCGATACAATGGACATTGCTGCAATCGCAGCATCTCCATACGCACCTGCGAGCTGATTCAGGCAAATGGTTGCAATACTGGCAATTCCCTGTCTGAATAAGGAAGGTAACCCTCCCTTCAGTATTTCTGTAAGATTGGCAATAGAAGGATTAAAATTCCGAAATAAAATTTTTACAATTCCCTTCTTATTGCACAATATAAAAAGAATACATAAACTAATGAGCTGACTGATAGCAGTTGCAATGGAGGCCCCTGCAATACCCATGCGAAAAGTAAAAATAAGCAGTGGATCTAAAATAATATTTAAAACTGCACCCGTGCAGATACCTATCATTCCATATGCTGCATTACCCTGAAAACGTAATTGGTTATTCAACACCAGAGAAGACATCATAAATGGGGCCCCAATCAGAATATATTTTAAATATTCAGTTGCATATGGGCTTATCGTATCCGTTGCTCCTAAGAAGCGAACCAACGGATATATAAAAAGCAGTCCCATTGCTGCTATCAAAACACCTGTTAAAAATGCAAAACATAATCCTGTTGCTGCTATTTCCTCGGCTTCCTCGGGTTTCTTTGCTCCCAGTCTTCTTGAAATATAGTTACCGGAACCATGTCCAAATAAAAATCCCGTTGCCTGAATAATTGCCATGAAAGAAAAAACAACACCGACTGCACC
>JAEWWQ010000028.1 GCA_023458855.1 Bacillota bacterium | reverse complement strand
GAGACAGAGAGCTTAAAGCAGCAGGGAACTGTTTTTGTTGAAAGTGCAAAGGAAGGAACTAAAATTACAGCATATCTTAGTAGATAAGGGTGAAGCTGTATGCTTTGTAGAAAACCAAATTGTTAGGAGAAATGATATGAAAAAAATGGAAAATAAGATTATGCTTATTACTTATGCAGATTCTATGGGACATAATATGCAGGAGCTTGAACAAGTGCTTGATAAATATTTTGCAAAAGCAATCGGAGGACTTCATATCCTTCCGTTTTTCCCATCTTCTGCAGACAGAGGATTTGCACCCAGAACTTATAGAGAGGTAGAACCGGAATTAGGAAATTGGGATGATGTTGAGCGTCTGGCAGAGAAATACTATATGATGTGTGACTATATGATCAATCACATCTCTGCACATAGCGAGTATTATCAGGATTTCTTACGGAAAAAAGAGGAGTCAGAATATAAAGATTTGTTTATCCGCTATAAGGACTTTTGGGAAAACGGAGAACCTACAGAAGCCGAAGTGGATGCCATTTATAAGAGAAAACCGAGAGCTCCTTATGTAGATGCCCTTTTTGCGGATGGAACAACGGAAAAAGTCTGGTGCACGTTTGATGAAGAGCAGATAGATATCAATTGTAAATCAGAGACGGCAAAGAAGTTCATAAGGGAAAATCTGGAATGTCTGTGTGCTCATGGAATGTCGATGATACGATTGGATGCTTTTGCCTATGCTACTAAGAAGGCAGGGACCAGCTGCTTTTTCATTGAACCTGATGTATGGGAGTTTCTGACTGACTGCGAGAAAATAACCCAGCCGCATGGCGTGGAGATTTTACCGGAAATTCACGAGCACTATACGATGCAGAAACGAATTGCTGAAAAAGACTATTACGTGTATGATTTTGCATTGCCAATGCTGCTGATCAATGCATTGTACTATGGCCCGACCAAATACCTGAAACATTGGCTGGAAATCTGTCCGAGGAAACAGTTTACCACACTTGATACCCATGATGGAATCGGGGTCGTAGATGTAAAAGACCTGTTACCGGATGAAGAAATTGAAAGAACCAAAGAGGATATTTTCCAATTTGGAGCCAATGTAAAAAAAGTCTATAATACAGCAGCTTATAATAATCTGGACGTCTATCAGGTCAACTGTTCCTATTATTCGGCACTGGGCAATGATGACGACTCGTACTTGCTGGCCCGTGCAGTTCAGTTCTTTGCACCAGGCATTCCACAGGTATATTATGTTGGGCTTTTAGCAGGAAAAAATGATCTGAAACTGTTGGAAGAAACAAAAGTCGGCAGAAATATCAACAGACATTACTATGAAATGGAAGAAATAGAAGAAGAAGTGAGACGTCCGGTAGTACAGAAATTAATAAAGCTTATGGAATTCAGAAATGTTCATCCGGCATTTGACGGATCTTTTGAACTGGTGGACTGTCAGGAAAATGAGCTCATAATCAAAAGACAGAAGAATGATAGCTGGGTTGTACTGAAAGCTGATTTTGATCAGAAAAATTTTGAAATCACCTATAGCGATACGGAAACCGGAGAAACGTGTTTACTTCATCTATAATAAAGAGAGATGCAGCGGGAAAATGGATAGAACAAAATTAGAAGAACTACTTTTAAATATGACAGTGGAAGAAAAAATATACCAGCTGGTTCAGCTTGATGCGTCTCTTTTCAGTAAAGATGCAGCAATTACCGGGCCTAAAGCAACGTTAGGCATAAGCGATGCAGTGGTTGAAAACATAGGATCTGTCTATAATGTGTTCGGGGCAGAAAAGGTAAGAAAAATTCAGGAAGAGTATCTGAAAAAGAGCAGATTGAAAATACCGCTTCTTTTTTGTGCAGATGTAATTTATGGTTATAAGACTGTTCTGCCGATTCCGCTGGCATTTGCCTGTTCATGGAATCCGGATAAGGTAAAAGCAGGAATGGAAATGGTGGCAAGAGAAGCGACAGCTACCGGAATTCACGGCGTATTCTCTCCGATGGCAGACCTGGTTCGCGATCCAAGATGGGGGCGTGTCATGGAGTCTACGGGAGAGGATGCTTATCTGAATAGTATCTATGCAAGGGCAGAAGTCGAAGGTTTTCAGGGAAATCTGGATAAAGAGCATGTAGCTTCTTGTGTGAAGCACTTTGCAGCTTACGGTGCTCCGGAAGCAGGCAGAGAGTATAATACAGTAGATATGTCAGAGAGAAAATTGAGACAGGATTATCTGCCCTCTTACAAGGCAGCTGTAAAAGCAGGCTGCAAGATGGTCATGAGCTCTTTCAATACGGTAGATGGAATTCCTGCATCGGGAAATCAATGGCTGATGCGAAAGCTTTTAAGGGAAGAATGGGGATTTGACGGAGTAACGGTATCTGATTATGCAGCCCTACAGGAATTAATTTTCCATGGATTGGCAGAAGATGAGTATGAGGCAGCCAGACTTGGGATAGAAGCAGGTATTGACTTTGACATGCAGACATCGGTCTATGCAAAACATCTGAAGGTACTAATAGAGACAGGGAAAGTGGATGAAAAACTGATTGACGAAGCAGTTTTCAGAATCCTGACTCTTAAGAATGACCTGGGATTATTTGAAGATCCCTTCCGCGGTGCTGACAGCAAAGTCGAAAAGGAGATCCTGTATGCGGATACGAACAGAAGAGCAGCACTCAGTCTGGCTGAAGAGTCCATTGTCTTATTAAAAAATAAAAATAATATCCTGCCAATTGACAGGCATAAAAAAGTCGCTTTAGTAGGACCATACGCCAATGAAAAATCTTTAGTTGGTTTGTGGGCTTTTACTGCGGAACGGGACCGGGTCGTTACATTAAAACAGGCGATGGAAAGCAAAGCAGGGGAAAAGATAGAATATGCAT
>JAEWWQ010000027.1 GCA_023458855.1 Bacillota bacterium | reverse complement strand
GTCTTATGCTCTGGAAATCAAACCAGGTGGAGCGGTAACCATGAAAGTACCATTGCATCCATCCAAACAGTTTATGACACAATTTCTAATGGACAAAGAAAAATGGATTAAATTAAAATATAAAAAGCAATGCGAAGTGGAACTGTACAAAAATGAGCATGTCATGTCAGAACAACAGAAAAAAGCACTGGAGGAAAGATATCGCAGTGCTGCCAAAGAATACATCCCGAAGCGTGTTGCATATTATCAGACCTATGTAGGTGCGGGGTATGAAAAGATAACCATTCGTGATCAGAAAACGAGATGGGGAAGTTGCAGCAGTAAAGGTACACTTTCTTTTAACTGGAGACTGATGCTGGCTCCACCGACAGTTTTGGACTATGTAGTAGTACATGAACTCTGTCATTTGATACACATGAATCACTCAAAGGCATTTTGGCTTGCTGTGGAAGAAATCATGCCGGACTATAGAGAACATCGTAATTGGTTGAAAGAAAATGGAAATAAACTGCAATTTTTTATGATATAAAAAAACAACCTCCATGACGGTAGAGGTTGTTTTTTCTCGTTTGTGTTTAAAATTTATTGTGCCATTTGATTTACAGCTTTTGATAAGCGGGAAATTTTTCTGGAAGAAGTGTTTTTGTGATAGATTCCCTTGCTGGTAGCTTTATCGATAGCAGATGTTGCATTAAGCAATGCAGCAGCAGCCACTTCTTTGTCGTTTGATTCAACGGCAGCATATACCTTTTTAATTTCAGTTTTAACACTTGATTTAATAGCTTTATTTCTTTCAGCTTTGGTTCTGTTCACTAAGATTCTTTTCTTTGCAGATTTGATGTTAGCCAAGATCCATACCTCCTGTTTTATTAAAAATGTTATATTAGTTGTTAGTGTATGCAGTATCAATTCCGGACACGGACGTATCGATCTACACATATGTTTAATAGTTTAATAGAAGTTATTCTTTCTGTCAATACATATTTCCTATGTTTCTGTAAAAAATAACAATAAAATGGGAAAGGAACAGATAGGTATGAGTCATTTTCAGGTAAGGACTGATCTTGCGCTGGAAGCGCGGGAGAATATTGCAGAAGAAGCACAGGAAATCAGAGGTGTTTCAATAGAAGAATGGCATCAAAAGGAAATCGATGTTCATGTGACGAAAGTTATTATTCAGACCAGGAATGGAGCCAAAAAGATGGGGAAGCCAATGGGAACCTATATTACCCTGGAGGCTCCTGGTATGTTAGAGGCGGATGAAGATTATCATCGTGAAATATCAGAGGAACTTGCCAAAAATCTGGGAGATGTAATTCCCAATCTTGATAAGGAACAATCGATATTGATCGTGGGCCTGGGCAATCAGGATGTAACAGCTGATGCGCTTGGACCGAATGTGGTAGACAACTTGTATATTACACGGCATGTGGTGAAGGAATATGGGAAAGCTGCGTATAATCGGGAGCATGTTCATATGATCAGCAGCATTATACCGGGAGTCATGGCAAAAACAGGAATGGAAAGTGCTGAAATTATCAAAGGAGTCATAAATGAAACCAATCCGGATACGATCGTAGTTATTGATGCGCTGGCAGCAAGAAGTACCAAGAGGCTGAACCGGACAATCCAGATCACAAATACAGGAATCCATCCGGGTTCCGGGGTAGGCAATCATAGAAATGCATTGACTCAGGAAAGTCTGGGGGTGCCCGTAATCGCAATCGGCGTCCCAACTGTGGTGGATGCTGCTACGATCGTAAATGATGCAATGGAAAAAACAATGGAGCAGCTGAAAAGCCGCAGCATTACCCTGGAGGATGATCTGCCTAAAATCATGTCCGAACTGAATAATATGTATGTGACTTGTAAGGATATTGATGAAACAATAAAGAGATTAAGCTTTACCATATCGGAAGCTCTTAATATAGCATTTGATAAACTAGAATAAGAAGATTGTGTAGTGCATATACTTGTCTGTAAAGCATAGGTGACCAGTAACCAATAAAGGAGGTCTCGGATTGCATTGGAGCCAGAGTAGAAAAAAAGTGCAGATGATTACCGGAATGCTATTATTGGTACTCTATTTTTCATCTCAAAGTTCTGTGTCAAAGATGGTGGTGGGAATGCATATACCGATATTGGTGTGCATGGATGATACTTATATCCCATCATCAATGATACAGTTTTTGATGCGCAATTATAAACGAGTATACCCGTTTTACACATATGTCGAGCATGCGATTCAATATACAGCAGTCATAGAGGATGAGAGCACATATAAAAAATTACTGGAATTGGAAGGAACAGATGAAGAAAGAGACACTTATGAAGGAGATACGGCTGTTATAGAGGATGATTTGGAAGAAGCAATGAAAACTGAAAATGAAAAAACTAAAAATAACCAAAAGGAAAATCAGGAGCCATCTGCCGGGCAGCCTGAAATAACAGGGACTTTCATAAAGGCAACCCAAAAGGCCGTACAATATAACAGAGAGGATTTATCGGATTATCAAAACCTGATAGGACAGTTCTATGCAGTTGATTCCACAACCACGATTGATGCGCAGCAGTTGAATACAGAGGCGCTTTTGGGAAAAGATATGAGCCTTGTGGCTGACAACACAAAACCACAGATATTAATTTATCATACACATGCCTCCGAAGAATATGCGGATTCTGTAACAGGAGACCTGTCTACTACGGTGGTAGGTGTGGGGGAACATCTGGCGGATATTCTGAAAGAAGAGTATGGATATAATGTCATACATGATACGGGGGTTTACGATACGGTCCGTGCACAGGCATATAATGTTGCAGCTCCGGCAATAGAACAGATATTAAAAGATAATCCAAGCATTGAAGTGGTGATTGATTTACATAGGGATCAGGTACAGGAAGGAAGTAAATTAATAATGAACCTGAATGGTGTACCG
>JAEWWQ010000026.1 GCA_023458855.1 Bacillota bacterium | reverse complement strand
GTCTAAAGCCATATGAGGAACAGCCGGGATATCGTATTATACCATTTCATTCAATCGGAAAAGCAAATGGAGTGCTTCCAGGATTTCGTGTTGAACGGATGACAATTTGTGGAAAACTGGAGGCAGTTACCTGCGAAGCAGTTATAGTAGGGGTATACGAGGGAAAGATAAGTTCGGACAATCAATATCAAATGATTTTACATCCAAAACTATTAGAAAATTAGGAGGAGTATACATGATTTTTAAAGTGGCAATACCGGGGAAGATACAATTTAGAATGGCAAGAAGAGAACCAGGGTTCTTGACTTCCAAACAGGGGGACATTCATTATATCGGAGGTGCGGAAGTATTACCGGCGCCTTTAGAATCGGAGCGAGAGAATAAGATTATCAATGATCTTGGAACGGAATATGATGATGAGGCAAAATCAATTTTGATAGAGCATAATTTGAGATTGGTAGTGTATATAGCAAAAAAATTTGATAATACGGGGGTAGGAGTAGAGGATCTGATCTCCATCGGGACAATCGGATTGATTAAATCAATTAATACTTTTAACCCGGAAAAAAATATTAAGCTGGCAACGTATGCATCGCGTTGCATTGAAAATGAGATTTTGATGTATTTAAGAAGAAATAATAAAACAAAATTGGAAGTATCCATTGATGAACCGTTAAATGTGGATTGGGATGGTAATGAACTTCTTTTATCGGATATTCTGGGAACTGATGAAGATGTAATATATAAAGATATAGAAGATGAAGTGGAACGAAGGCTTCTTAATAAAGCAATAGAAAAATTATCCGAAAGAGAAAAAATGATTGTGAACTTAAGGTTTGGATTACATACAGCAGATGGGGAGGAGATGACACAAAAAGAAGTCGCAGTGCTGCTTGGAATCTCGCAATCTTATATATCCAGACTGGAAAAGAAGATTATGAAACAATTAAAAAAAGAAATGGTAAAAGAATCGTAGAGCATGAATAGTAAACGCATTATTTGAGCATTATTTTAGTATGCAAGTTGACAGCATACTAGGAGGAAGAAACAAATGGTGCAGGGAAAAGTTGAAATTTGTGGTGTGAATACAGCAAAGCTTCCACTTCTTAAAAATAAGGAGAAGGAAGCTTTATTTGCAAGAATTGAGCAGGGGGATCATGAAGCGCGGGAAGAATATATTGAAGGAAATCTCCGACTGGTATTAAGTGTGATAAAAAGATTTGCATCCAGAAACGAGGATGTGGATGATTTGTTTCAGATAGGATGTATTGGTTTAATTAAAGCAATTGACAATTTTGACAGTTCTCTGAATGTAAAGTTCAGTACCTATGCTGTACCAATGATTATTGGAGAAATAAGGAGATATCTGAGAGATAACAATGCGATTCGGGTCAGCCGTTCCCTGAAGGATACCGCGTACAAGGCAATTTATACCAAGGAAAGTATGACACGCAGGGACTTAAGAGAGCCTACGATTGCAGAGCTGGCAACTGAAATTGGAATTGCAAAAGAAGACATTGTGTATGCACTGGATGCAATTCAGAATCCAATGAGTCTTTATGAACCTGTTTATACAGAAGGCGGAGACACGCTCTTTGTAATGGATCAGATAAGTGATAAAAAAAATAAGGAAGAAGCATGGGTAGAAAAATTATCTTTGAGTGAGGCGATGAAACACTTGAATGAGAGAGAGCATCAGATTATCAGTCTGCGTTTCTTTCAGGGAAAGACGCAGATGGAGGTAGCGGATATTATCGGAATCTCACAGGCGCAGGTAAGCAGATTGGAAAAAAATGCACTTCACTGTATGAAAAAATATTTGGCAGGTTAATTAAAATAATGCATAAGTGTGGAAACTCCGAATAGTCTATAGAAAAGACTGTTCGGAGTTTGTGATGCTGTTTTCAGAGTTAAGGGAAAAGGAAGTCATTAATATTAAGAACTGCAAGAAACTAGGGCATGTATATGATTTGGAATTTGATAAATGTACGGGACAGATATTCAAGATTATAGTAACAGATAAAAATTTTTTCTTTAATTTTTTAGTTTGTGATTCAGAGTATGTAATTCCGTATAAAGATATAAAACAGATTGGCCCGGATATTATTCTGGTGGATATCTGATAATATGGTGATATAGTGGTCTGGTTTCCATAAAATTAGTTGACATAAGCAAAATGAATAGCATATAATCAGTATATCATACGTAGATTACATTCGAAGGAGGACATATCATGAAATGCCCATTTTGCGGTCATGAAAATACAAGAGTAATTGATTCCAGACCAGCGGAAGAAAATAATTCAATAAGAAGGCGTCGTGTATGTGACGAATGTGATAAACGTTTTACAACATATGAGAAAATTGAAACCATTCCATTGATCATTATTAAAAAGGATAATAACAGAGAGACTTATGACAGAGCCAAGATTGAAGCGGGTGTATTACGCGCATGCCATAAAAGACCAATCAGTGCGAATCAGATCAATCAACTGGTGGATGAAGTAGAAACTGAAATTTTTAACATGGAAGAAAAAGAAATTTCAAGTACTATTATCGGAGAACTGGTCATGAATAAACTGAAGGATCTGGAGGCAGTAGCATATGTAAGATTTGCCTCTGTTTATCGGGAATTCAAGGATATCAATACATTTATGGATGAATTGAAAAAAGTCTTGAAATAGAAGAGGGACATATGATAGAAACTGAAAAGCAGGAAAAAATAAATCGGATGCGGAAAAGGATTACGATTGCA
>JAEWWQ010000025.1 GCA_023458855.1 Bacillota bacterium | reverse complement strand
GTGCTATACAAAATAGGAGCTTTTAACATTTTAAGTTCTGATTCCATTGCATTTGCATATTCCGATCCAGCTTCCAGATCATCCGGCATTCTCATATTAGCTTCTACTACATTTTCCATCTGGGAATCGATTTCTTGTTTTTTTCCATCTAGCTTTTTTAGACCTTCCCGATATGCGACGGCTTTTATATGAATACAAAATTCTGCGCGAACATTGTATTGTTGTAACATATAAAGCCATTCGTTACCTGGGTACTCGATACTATCCGGTACCTGTGTAATAACAAGAAACGTCTGATATGATGTATATTTTCCATTTTCGATCTGGATGGTCCTTCCCTTATGCCGGACGGTACCAGAAAACAATGTGGCAATATCTTTTTCGTATGGTCTGATCACTTCTTCGGTACCAGCTTTTGCTTCTTCTTTCCGTGGTTCCCATACACCATAATTTTGATCTTTATAAAAGAGCCTTGCCGGTTCTGGTAATCCCCTGAAATTGATTCGCCTAAAGAGCCATTGCATTTCTTCCATTTCCACTGTTGCAAGGTCCATTTTCTTATCCATGGAGTTAAAATATTTTCTTGCCAGATTTCTGCAATCTTCAATTTTGCTTTTCAGGATATCTTTTGTATCTAAATTGAGATACAGATTAATAGTATTAATTGGATTTTTTATAAAATACTGTCCCATTTCCTTAATGCCTGTCAGTGCTTCGTACTCTGTATTTTCTGCCAGTTTAACAATTATATAAAAAGCATAGTCATTATTTCTGGAATCGGCCCCATTCTCCTGCAGATATTTTTCGGTTTCTTCCGCGTGCCCATATGCCAGGTCATATAAAGGATCTGTTTTACGTAGTCCTCTTTTTAATTTACGAAAGTGTTCTGCCGTGTTCTGCTCGATTGGTATTCCAAGTATCTGCGCATCTGACCAGATCTCACATAGCAATCTGGTCACCCGGTTCAGCATTGATATTTTACTGACATCATCGAGGAAGTCATAATCATATCCTTTCATTTTAAACGCTGCCCATACGCTTCTATCTTCATTAAAGATTAAATTCTCCATCCAATAATTTATTGGACACTTAGTCTTTGACATGTATTTTTATACCTCCCTCTGCTGCTTTTCCAGTTATGTATCATTACTTTTTCAGTATCCCTATATCTTTCAAAAAGCTCTACATAGGTTCCAAAAGACGTCACAAAATATATTACGATACCAATAACATAGCTGATCGGATTCTTACCATCCAGTTTCTTTTTGTTCAAATATCTGCCGATCAAAACAGGCAGTAAGATATACCTGACAGGAGCTGACAATATTAAAATAAACGGTAGTATTTTACTTAAAATCTGAATAGCAAGCAGTACTCCTGCAAAACTCATTAAATCATAAGGATTAATTGGTGTTGGAAGATGAAAATTTCCAATCGAATATATTTTTCTTTCTATTTTCCACACCTTGTAATAACTAAATATTTCTATTCTATTTTCCATAATAATTCCTCTCGACGTTAGCCAAAAATACCAGTAACAAAATAGGTGCCTATTGTTTTTAAAAGTTCTGGCTGTGAAATAAGAACTACTGTAGCCGCACCGAATATTGCTGTGATTACTACTGCCACCCAATTCCTTCTTGCCAGTAATGGAATTAAAATAACTGCAAGTACTACCCAACCAATTCCCTGAGCTTCACTCGTAACTGTTTTTAATGCATTCTGGGCATATCCTGCATTTGCATATGCTTTCATACTTGTAATACAGTACAGCGCAAAGGCTGCAATTTGAAATTTTCTGATACTAATTCCTTTTTTAGCTCCATTGTTTTCTAATTTTTTTTCTGTTCTCATTTTTTTCCTCATCTTTCTTTTTCCTAATTTTTTCCTAATTTAAGTTTTGTGTTTTTGTATTGATATCTTTTAAATAATAACGGCCATCATAATTCGTAATTGTTATATTGAATTCCTGCTGAAGCGTATTTCCATTATCAGAATCTTTTACTGTAATACTTACAATAGCGATAATGTCTTGCTGTCCTTCCGGGTGATAACATTTCAAATCATTTATTTTATCAAATGTATATCTGCCATAAAGACCGATAAAATGTGTTTTCTTAGCGTCTTTTGCAAGATAATATTCAATTACATCTGCCGTGTCTTCATAATAAGCTTTGAAGAAGTTTTCAAGACTTACGTTTATACTTGTTACCTCTGCATCCGTGACCGGATCGCCTTTATATTCTGTCTGACTATAATTTGCCAGCAGCATACTATCCTCTACGACCATCGGAATTCCCTCAACTATGTATGCTCCATTGCCCGCATAAACCGGCACACGAAGCGTAGTATTATCTATTCGGTCTCCATAATTAACCTGGGCTTTTACATATACATCGTATTGATGCTCGCTATATTGCTCTTTCCTGTAAGCTGCCACATATTCGCATTCAGACCATCCCTTAAATTCTAGTAAATCCTGCGTATTGTATAACTTATCACTTACATATGGTCTTATTCTCGCTTTAAAATTGTCTTCGTTCTTTTCTTCATATGTCAGATACTCTTTTGTAAAGTTCTGAGCAAAAGCCATAATTTCTTCATTCTCTCCCTTGAATTCCGAAAAATCCTTTAGAAAATTATCAATTGTTGATTCCACTTTCTTCTGATCCGTTGGCTTAATAATTTCAACGACTCCCCGTAAAAAAATAAATCCAATCATTACCCAGAGAACAATTCTTGCGACTCTGTAGGGAGCGATATTCTTTATTTTAAATATCCTTTCTTTTTGTTTTTTTTCTTTTTTGCTATTCATTTCTTATCCTTTCTACTGTCCCAACTTGAGACGCCTGCTTTTTTTGCTACTGTCCCAAGTTGGGACGCTTGCTTTTTTTTGTTACTGTCCCAAGTTGGGAC
>JAEWWQ010000024.1 GCA_023458855.1 Bacillota bacterium | reverse complement strand
GCATAAGGTCCATGACATTCTCCGCATTTTTCTGAAATAATTTGTTCTCTCATAATTTTTTTCCTCCTAGAATTCAATTTTAATATTTTTATTTACAAGACTGGAAGGTCTTACCTTCTCACTTAATCTCATGACTAACTGTTTTAACGCTCTTTTTCTTCCGTCATAGAAGGAATCTTCCGAAATAAACGCCGCATGCGGTGTAATTACAACATTTTCCAGTTGAAAAAGTTCGCTTTTTTCATTTGCTTCATCTTCTATGACATCA
The DNA here is from genome assembly GCA_023458855.1 of Bacillota bacterium. GTDB lineage: Bacteria > Bacillota > Clostridia > Lachnospirales > Lachnospiraceae > SZUA-378. Next base: position 5,955 of record JAEWWQ010000024.1, on the reverse strand, counting down.
ATGCCAGCGCCTTTTATCCAGCCTTCCTTTAATGCCTTAACCAGTGCTGCTTCCTCTACCACGGAACCTCTTGCCGTATTGATCAAAAATGCAGATGCTTTCATTTTTTTTAATTGCTCTTCTCCTATCAGATGATACGTAACATCTGGAATTAAAGGACAATGCAGGGATACAAAATCTGATTTTTCCAGAAGTTCATCCAATGTTTCTGCTTTTTCACAACCGTATTCTGCAAGAAATTCTTTTGTTTTAGTTGGTGCATATACCAGAATATCCATACCAAGTGCCTTTAGAATCGGAACCATGGCTTTGGGAATTTCTCCAAAAAAAACCAGGCCACACATCATTCCAGACATCCGATAGGTCTTATATCCGATCAGCGGATCCCACTTTCCATTTCTGACACTCCTGTCATAAAATGTGATTTTTCGTACCAGATCAATCATCATTCCCACCGCATGCGTGGAAACTTCTTCTGCACAAAATCCAGGAATATTTGTAACACAAATACCATGTTCCGTTGCCGCTTTGATATCCACATTGTTATATCCGATACTCTGCAGGGAAACAATTTTTAAGTTTGGAGTCTGATTCATAATTTCTTTTGTAAGCTGCTCATATTCCACTACCAGTCCATCCGCCTTCGTATCATTTATGTAATCTACAAAGCTCTTTTTATATTCTTTGTCTTTCACTTCAATCAGTTCCATGTCTGAAATCCCCCATTCCTTTAAAAGGGAATCTTCATATTCGAGTGTGTCATCAATATTAAAATAGAGTACTTTTGACATATTTTATTTCCTTTCTGCTTATTTTTACTTTATTTTCTCTCTAAGAATAAAGCTCTTTTACTGCCTCTTCCAAGATAGAGATTCCTTCGTCCAGTTCTTCCTTTTTTACATTCAGAGGTGTTGCAAATCGCATTCCATTTCCATTTACCCCACAATTTAAGGTGAGCATATGCCTGCTCAGGCATCCTGCCTTAACCTTTGCCCATATATCAGGAGCTGGTGTTCCGTCTTCGTGTGAAAATTCAATGGCAACCATGAGTCCTGCGCCTCTTACGTCCGAAATACAAGGATATTTCTCTTTCAAAGCCTCTAGCTTTTCTTTCAGATAGCTACCCATTATGTTGACATTTTTAATCAGGCTGCCATCTTCGAACTCCTTGAGAACGGCACACGCTGCCGCTGCTGCTACCGGATTTCCTCCGAATGTGGTCCCATGAGTTCCGGCAGGCCATTCTGCCATGATTTCCGGTCTGGAAATTACGGCGCTCATCGGCAGGCCTCCTGCAATTGCTTTTCCAACTGTCATGATATCCGGAACAACATCATGCAACTGGCCTGCCCACATTTTTCCTGTACGTCCGAATCCAGACTGAATTTCATCAAAAATCAGAAGAATGCCATATTTATCACAAATTTTACGAACACTCTGTACAAACTTTTTAGGCGGCACTACATATCCGCCTTCTCCCATAAGCGGTTCCATGTAAATGCAGGCTACATCTTCCGGTGACACAATATATTTCAGCAGTTTATTTAATTCAAACAAGCTATACTCTGCTCTCTGATCCTCATCATAACCTTCCGGGCACAGATCTTTTCCCGGATATGGTGCAAAATAGACACTTCCCATCAACGGTGTATAATGTTTTCTGTACTTGGAATTAGAACCGGTTATAGACGTCGCACCAACTGTTCTTCCATGAAAAGATCCCATAAATGCAATGACCGCACTTCTTTTGGAATAAGACATCGCAAGCTTTAATGCACTATCGGTAGCTTCTGCACCACCGTTGGTAAAAAAGATAGAGGTCAGACCTTCCGGTGTCATCCCCGCAAGTTTTTTAGCAAGTGTCAGTGTCGATTCATAATTTACAAGGTTAAAGGATGCGTTAATCAGATTTCCTGCCTGCTCCTGAATTGCTTTTACTACTGTCGGGAAATTATGTCCCAGTGCATTTACAGCAATTCCCTGTACAAAATCCAGATATTTCTCTCCATTCACATCAGTAAGATAGCATCCATTTCCGCTTTTCATGATTAAATCCGTTTGTTTTGCAAATACTGGACTTAAGTATTGTTTATAATCTTCAAATTTCATAGTCATTTTCTTTTCCTCCCAGGTCAATTTCTTTCATATGCACTTTCCAAAATCTTGTATACATCAGTTTCTCTGATTTTAACGGGATTCACAGACAATAAGCGATATCCCATAGTTCCCTGTACGATTGCCGGAAACATTTCTCTTGTGACCTCAACTTCCTGAAGTACAACCGGAATACGATTATCCTCACTCATATTCCTCACTGCCAAAACAGATTTTTCTGCCTGTTCCTGTAATGACAGACCTTCTGTATGTTCACCAAGCAGCTTGGCAATATGCGCAAATTTTTCCAGGTTCCCCGGTAAATTTACTTCCATGACATAAGGGAGAAGAAGAGAATTGGCAATTCCATGCGGTGTATGTGCAATGCCTCCCATCGATTGTGCAATCCCATGCACGGCTCCGAGACCTGCATTCACAAATGCAGTTGCTGCCAGCACACTGGCTATTGCCATGCTGCTTCTTGCTTCCAGATTTGTCGGATTATGCGTTGCCGTCCGGATATTTTTTCCAATCAGACTGATTGCTTTCTCTGCATATGCATCACTGACTGGTTCCGCATTTAGGGAAACGTATGCTTCAATCGCATGTGTCAGGGCATCCATCCCTGTGGATGCGGTAATAATAGGCGGCATGCCGATCTGCATCACAGGATCAATAATTGCATAAAGAGGTATCAGATACTCATGAGTCACGGATAATTTAATATCATGCTGATTATCTGTAATAACACTTGCTGCGGTCACCTCGCTGCCACTGCCTGCTGTGGTCGGTACACAAATCAAAGGAAGCGACTTATTTATCACTGATTTGCTTCCGCCGAAAAGGTACTCCCTTATGGATCCTTCGTTTGTCATTAACATGCACATAGCCTTTGCAGTATCAATGGAACTACCTCCCCCTACTGCAATCACCATCTCAGCCTCGCTTTTTTTGAGCACCTCTGAAGCAGCATCGACCACTTCAATCGGAGGATCTGCAACCGTATCAGAAAATATCTGACACACAAAACCGTCTTCCTTCAGTTTCTCTGCAAATGTAATAAAAGAAGGTGTTTTTTCAATTACCTTGTCTGTCACAATAAATACTTTCCGTACTTCAAAGCTGTTCAGAATCCCTTTCATCTGCAATGCTGTATTCTCTCCGAAGACTAATTTCGTTGGTGCTTTGAACATAAAGTCCTTCATATTCCACAATCTCCCTTACTTTTTTCTATTTTTTTAAATACCAAGATATGCTTTCTGAATCTGATCATCTTTCTTTAAGTCTTTGGAACATCCTGCATTGACAATCTCCCCTACTTCAATCACGTATGCCCTGTGAGAAGCGGTTAACGCCATCTGTGCATTCTGCTCAACCAGTAAAATCGTTGTACCGTTTTCTCTATTTATTTTTTTGATAATCGTAAAAATATCTTCTACGATAACTGGTGCAAGCCCCATGGAAGGCTCATCCAAAAGAAGTACTTTGGGTCTTGCCATTAATGCACGGGCAATAGCCAGCATCTGTTGTTCCCCTCCCGAGAGCGTACCCCCAATCTGATTCATTCTTTCCTTCAAACGGGGAAAAATGGAGCAAACCCATTCCTTATCTTTTCGAATTCCCTCTGCGTCCTTTCTCAGATATGCACCTAAATTAATATTTTCGGATACGGACAGGACTGGAAAAATACCTCTTCCTTCCGGAACCTGTGAGATTCCCTCTTTTACCAGTTTATGGGCTTCTGACCCTCCGATTTCCTTTCCGCTATACAGAATCGATCCGCTTTTTGGTCTATGAAGTCCTGATATGGTATGAAGCGTCGTTGTTTTTCCGGCTCCGTTCGGTCCTATTAAAGCAACGATCTCCCCTTCATCCACTGTAAATGAGATATTCCTGAGTGCAGGAACAACACCATAGTTTACATACAAATCTTTAACTTCCAATACATGTTCCATGTGCCTTCCTCCTACTCTTCTCCGCTCTCGTCATCCCTGAATGCACCGGTTCCGAGATATGCCTGTATTACTTTTTGGTTTTTCTGTATCTCCTCCGGAATTCCTTCCGCTATCTTCATACCATGGTCGAGCACTATGATCCGGTCAGAAATATTCATAATGAACTTCATATCATGCTCGATAATCAATACATCTATTTCCATTTCTCTTGTTATGTAATGAATGACTTTTGTCAGTTCTTCTTTCTCAAAATTATTCATACCTGCACCCGGCTCATCCAGAAGAAGAAGCTTTGGCTTTGTTGCCAACCCTCTTGCAATCTCCAGAAGCCGCTGCTTTCCATAGGGAAGATTGGTTGACAACTCTCCTTCCATATCCTGTAAGCCTACAATTGCAAGCAGTTTCTCGCATTCTTTAATTACTTCCCGCCTCTTCGCATATCTTTTGTGAGGAAAGAGTATGGAGGGCAAAAGTCTTTCCTGATTACATTCAGGATGGGCAATCAGCAGGTTCTCTAACACAGTCATACTTTTCATTAAACGTATATTCTGAAAGGTTCTCGCAATTCCAGCCTGTGTCCTCTCATAAGCCTTCATCTCGGTAATATTCTGGTCGTAAAAGAGAATGGAGCCATTCGTGGGTTTGTATACTCCGGTCAACAGATTAAAGAATGTTGTCTTTCCTGCTCCGTTTGGTCCTATCAAAGAAAGAATTTCTCCTTTTTCCTGTTCCAAATCTACATTATCTACAGCAACAAGACCACCAAAGCGTATTGTTGCACTTTTAACCTGCAGTACTTTCTTCATGCTTTTCACCTCTCATTGCTACAATTTTATATAAATTACGGGTACGCTTTGTTCTTCCCCAGATACCTTCCGGCCGGAAAATCATCATCAATACCATTGCTGCACCAAAGATGACCATCCGGTAATCACTAAATGCACGAAGTGCTTCCGGCAAAGCTGCCAGTAAGAAAGCTCCCAGGATGGAACCAATAATACTTCCCTGTCCGCCAAGTACTACCATCGAAACCATTTTTATACTTTCGCCATAATCAAAACTACTAGGCCCAATCATACCCATATAGACCGAATAAAAGCTTCCCATCAAAGATGCCATTACACTTCCTATGACAAAACCGTATAGCTTGAATTTTACAGGATTGATACCAAGGGAGGTTGCCGCAATATCATCTTCATTCGCTGCCATCATGGACATTCCAAAACCCGAGTTATCAAACCGCTTCATAAAAATAGTAAATCCGATAATCAGGAGAATCACAAAATAGTAATACGCAGTCTTTCCACTGATCTCATATCCAAAAATAGCAGGCGATGGAATTGCCGGAATTCCCATTGGTCCTCTGGTAATTTCTACCGCATTTGATACAAAGAGTCTGAATACCTCTCCGAATCCCAAAGTAACAAGTGCTATATAATCACCTCGTAATTTTAATGTTGGCATACAGAGCAATGCACTGAATGCTCCTACTGCCACCATTGCAATCAGGGTCGCCAGAAAAAAGTTGACTCCGAAATTCTTTACAACAAGTGTCGTGATATAGGCTCCCATCCCATAAAAAGTCACATGACCCAGGGAGAACTGACCTGACCAGCCTATGATCATATTCAGGCTGAGTGCAAGACAGGCATACATGCAGCAGAGTATAATGATATGTAACATATATTTATTGGTAACAATATGTGGTATCGCAATAAGAAGCAGAATACAGAATATCGCTATTGCCGGTTTTGCAATTTTTTCTTTTTCCATTTTCGCTCCTCCTCGTATTATAAGTTTATAGACCTCATATGGAGGCTATAGACTTATTTTTTTTATGATATAGGTATTGAATCTTAGATACCTATACAGTTAATAAGTTTCTTTATAGTCATGGCCCCAGATG
>JAEWWQ010000023.1 GCA_023458855.1 Bacillota bacterium | reverse complement strand
AGCAAATATCATGTTCATTTACCAGGAGTGCCGACAGACGAGGAAGCAATCTTTTTTATGGCAAAGGAACTTGAGGCGGGGTATCTGGCAGGAAAACCGGGAGTGTATGATTTTGATACGTGTTTTGTAGTAGATAAAAAGGAATTGGAAGATTTTGAACAAAGATTTCCTTATAAAGAAAAGAGAGAAGCAAGGGAAACCGATTTATGATATTGGTGTTTATATGTGGAGGAATAATGATAATGTATGAGGAGCTTCCGATGCCGAAAGCGAAAAAGAAAAAATGAAAAATAAGATTATTTCTGTTATTTTATGCATAATGTTAATAAGTGTGGTAAGTATCACAGGGGTATTTGACCAAAAAAATGATGTGATTGCATCTGTTCACAATGTGTCGAATGAAAAATCTGGAAAAGAGGCAGCAATTTCTAGTGAAACCGGAGTAGAAGAGAAAACGTCGGAAGAGGTGGAAAAGGAAGATAATACCCCTATAATTAACTTCTGGGGGTATACAGGCTACTTGGATGAATGTAATTCTCCAAGTGGAGAAGAATTTCAAAATTGTGACTATGATGGTGACGGACTTAACGACCGGGTATACAAATGGAGTGTAGACGATTCGGGTGATGGTAATGATACCAGATATCGGATTGAATTTGGAAATGGAGAAGAATTGATACTTGAACGTGCGGTTCCGGACAGTGGATTTCCCTACCTGTTTGCAGCCGATTTTTCTCAGAATGGAATAAATGAAATTGTTTTTGGGTGTACTTATTGGAGCAGTACGGATCCGATGGCATCTGGTGAGGTGGCGGTCTTTCAAAAAACAGATGATGGATATAAACAGATACAACTTCCAATGCAGTTAAGTGACAGTGCTTATACAATGACACTGGACTTCAATTATCAAATGGTTAAAGAAAAACTGATACAGGTTACTTGTGCAGATACCGGTTTTAATGAAAATATTGTGATTGAGGATACTTTATGGGAGCAGCAAGGCTATAAGGATTATTTCACCGCAGTGACTAATAGTTCCTGTGTTTGGAATGCTGAAGTAGTGCAGGGGAAAGATGGGATACCGGAGTTGAAATGCTACTTTGAGTTATTTGACAAATGGGCTGCCTGTGAAGTTAGTCTATTGTTACAGTATAGGAATGATAGATTTGTATATGATGGTATGAATTTGGAAGAGAATAGTTCGCAGTAATTAGGAAAGAATAGTTGGATGGAAAGGATTGTCATAATGAAATGGTTTGCCAAATTACAGGACAGGTTAAAGGGACTGACATATGCGATCGTCCGTTATCCGTTGACGGAGTTATTTTTGATAACGGCGGCTGTTATAATTGCTGTTTCCATCCAAACGGATACGGACTATAGAAAGCAGCTTTTGGTGTGTTTGGTTGGGGCCGTTTTATCTGTTTCACTGCAGGCAGCCTATGAACGGTTTTTCAATAAAGCGTCGACCAGATATATCTTAATGGGAAGCGGCATTCTTCTGACATTGGGATACTATCTTATTCTCAGGCCGGCTCCGGAACTTAGTATGGAAATCGCTATCAGGACATGGGTTGCGATTTTCGCACTGTGCATTGCCTTTATCTGGGTTCCAGTGATTCGAAGCAACATAAGTTTTAATGAAAGCTTTATGGCTGCGTTCAAAGCTTTCTTTCATGCTATATTTTATGCCATTGTTATCTATGCCGGATGTACGCTCATTTTCCTGGCAATTGACAATCTTTTAGTGCACGTGAGCGACAAGGCTTTCGCGCACATAGGAAATATTGTCTTTGTGCTGTTTGCACCTCTATATTTTCTTTCTCTGATTCCTGTATATCCGGGGAAAAAGAACAGTGAAATGAACGCAGGGGAAATCAAGGCACAGGAGGAACAGATTTATAAGGCATCATTTTGTCCACAATTTCTGGAAATTCTGGTTTCTTATATCATTATCCCGATTACAGCCGTTTACACGTTTATTCTTATGCTCTATATTGCACAGAACATCAGAGGAGAGTTCTGGACGAATAATCTTCTGGAGCCCATGTTGGTTTTCTACGCCATTACAGTAATTCTATTAAACATCCTTTCAAGCAGGCTGGAAAATAAATTTGCGCTTCTGTTTCGAATGATTTTTCCCAAAGTACTTATTCCCATAGTGCTTTTTCAAATCGTATCTTCTATTCTCATTCTGCGGGAGACGGGAGTTACCCATACCCGGTATTTTGTTATCCTATTTGGTATTTTTGCTGTTTGCTCCAGTATTCTTATGAGTTTTACGCCTGTAAGAAAGAACGGTGCGATTGCTGCGATGTTAATTGCATTCTCAATTGTATCCGTAATCCCACCGGCAGATGCATTCACGGTCAGTCGCATCAGTCAGGAAAATACATTAAAATCTTTGCTCATAAAAAATAGAATGTTAAAAAACGATACCATAGTGCCAAATACATCTATTTCTGATGCGGATAAAAGGAAAATAGTATCCGCGGCAGAGTATTTTAACAGTATGGCATATACGGATACGATTGC
>JAEWWQ010000022.1 GCA_023458855.1 Bacillota bacterium | reverse complement strand
ATGCATTGTAACTGCTGGAATAGTTAAGTGAAATTATAAAAAATTATAAAGGAGATTTTTATGACTATTCCAGATAAAAAAATATATCCAAGAACAAATGATCACGAAACCGTGTATTTAAAAAATGTCATTTCTGATCCCACTATCATAGTCGGTGATTATACTATGTATAACGACTTTCATTCCGACCCAGTGCTTTTTGAGAAGAACAATGTGCTGTACCACTATCCAGTTAATAAGGATAGGCTGATCATCGGCAAGTTTTGTTCTATCGCTTGTGGCGCCAAGTTTATTTTTACCAGCGCAAATCATACGCTCAGATCACTTTCTACTTATCCTTTTCCAATATTTTTTGAAGAATGGGATCTGGATAAAGAACAGGTTGCGAGCGCATGGGACAACAAGGGCGATACTATCATCGGCAACGACGTCTGGATAGGCTAAGAAGCGGTGGTTTTGTCCGGTGTTCACATTGGTGATGGAGCGATTATAGGAACACGGGCTGTTGTGACAAAAGATGTTCCTCCTTACACGGTTGTCGGAGGCATCCCCGCAAGAGAGATCAGAAAACGGTTTGATGAAGAAACTATAAAACAATTGCAGAAAATCCGATGGTGGGACTGGCCATTCGATAAAATACAGGAATTTTTGCCCTATATAATGAATGGTGAAATTGATAAACTATAGCAACAACCCCTCGTAAATTTATATTTACGAGGGGCTTTCTAATGCTGCCCATATTAACGATCTTGCATCTTCTTATTTTAGTTGCCTGCTCTCTTTTTCTATGTTACTATCTTAATGGCTCTATAACAGACATGACAAAACTATTACATAGGAAATCAGGTAAATCGATGAATATTATAAAATATAAAATTACTTGGAAAAGCTTTTTCGGAATGCTGATCGGCAACATTATTTTAGGATTAGGTGTTGCCATCTTTAAATTTTCCGGATTGGGAAATGACCCTTTTTCTGCTATGATGATGGCTTTGGCAGATCTCACACCTCTGGATTACGCCGCTTTGGCAGCGCTCTTAAATACTTTTATTTTTTTAATCGAATTTACTTTCGGAAAGTATCTTATCGGAATCGGCACTTTGGTAAATTGGGTTTTGCTGGGGTATTTTGTAACATTTTTTTACAATATTATGCAATTTATCCTCGCAGCTCCCCAGAATTTTATGATACGATTAGTGTATCTGTTTGCAGGCGTCATTATCTTAAGTTTTGGTATCTCCCTCTATCAGTCCTCCGATTCTGGTATAGCACCTTTTGACAGTCTGTCAATCATTATGGATAAGCACCTGCCTTTGCCGTACTTTTGGTGCCGTCTGATTACTGACGTCATTTGTGCTTTTATCTGTTTTATGGCCGGTGGCCTTCTCGGTATTGGTACTCTTACCTGCGCCTTATGCCTTGGTCCATTTGTACACTTTTTTAATCAGCGGATTACTTATAAGCTTATGCACTATAAATCAATTGCTGACTATCTATAGCATTCCTTTCCAACAGTTTCTGAAGTGATCAGCATTAAGATTGTAAATATCATTAAAAATAACGGTAAAATAGCAAATCCTGTTACATTTGCAATCAATCCAAAAAGAGGCGGCATAAATGTACTTCCTACATATGCAACAGCCATCTGGATACCCATAATTCCCTGAGAGCGTTCTGCCCCAAACCGCACAGGCGTCTCGTGCAGCATTGCCGGATAAATAGGTGCACATCCTAACCCTATCAGAATCAGACCTATCATTTGAAAGTACACAGAAAAAGGCAGTAACATTGAAATAGCGCCCATTGCGATAATTACCTGTCCCATACGAATCATCTTCCTGTTATCCAGATAAATAGAAATGAAGCCTGTTAAGAAACGCCCTATTGTGATGCCTAGATAATAGGTAGCTATCCATCTTGCCGCAGTCTCTGCTGATATATGTTTATACATTACCAGATAGGTGCTTCCCCATAGTCCGGTGGTAGCTTCTACTGCACAATAGCATAAAAATGAAAAAAGTGCTGGCTTTGCTCCTTTTAAACTTAATAAGGTAGCTATTTTTGTATCTGACTCTGCCTCTTTGGCCTCTTCCCGCTTTGTCTCCATTTTTTTCCATAATGGCAATGACAGTACAAGGCAAATTACCAGACCTGCCTGCATCATACCTATGGTACCATAACCCTTACGCCATCCATTTTCAGTTGTTAAAAATAATGACATGATCATTGGCCCTGTTGTTGCCCCGATTCCCCAAAAACCATGAAGCCAGTTCATATGCCTTGCTTCATAATGAAGTGCAACAAAGTTATTAAGAGCAGAGTCTACAGAACCTGCGCCCAATCCCATAGGAATACCAAGCAAACATATCCACAGATAACTTGGTGCAAAGCAAATTCCAATAAGTGCCACAGCCGTCATGGCAACACTTATCGCTGTTACTTTCCCGGTGCCTAATCTGCGAATCAATTTCTCGCTGAAAAAACTGGAAAGTATTGTCCCTCCCGAAACAATCATTGTAAATACACCGGCATATGAGACCGGAACCTGCAAGTCCTGATAGATCATAGGCCATGCTGAACCCATAATAGTATCTGGTAAACCCAGGCTGATAAAAGCAATATAAATAATAATCAGTAATATTGTTATCATTCGATTAATCCCTCCACATTCTGTAATTCCCGTGATGCCTGACAAATCAGACCATATTCGATATCTCCGGCAAGTTCCGCTGAAATATCGATTCGAGCTGTATATTGATTCTGTAACATACTATTTATTTTTTTTTCTAACTTATCTTTACTTCCTTTTTGAAAAAAATCTCCGTACAATACAAATCTATCCGGCGCTGCAACGCAGCTGAGTATGGCAATTACGTTGCTCACAGCATCCAATACGATATCTTCATCTTGATAATCCAGTTCCTCCCACTTGATTCCATTTGGTAGAAAACCTATTTCTCCTGCAAATCCCCGAAGGCCTGTATAAATTTCACCATTAATAATAATACCTGCACCCGGATAGTATAGTCTTGGGAAAAAAATACCAACCACATTTTTATCGGGATAGGCTTTCTTGTGATAATATCCATTTACGGCTGCATTTACATCATTCACAAAAAGAACCGGAACCTGATATCTATCCTCATAATGTTTCATAAAGCTATTACCGACAATCCCTTTATAATCATTATAAAGAATAGTTCCTTCATCTTCTTCTCCGGGTAATCCAAATGCAACGATCCGGATCATGGGAAATTCCAAAAATGCTTTATCCAGCATATTCTCAAATGATCTGTCTGTAATATTTATCATTGTGGTGCATTCTCTCAATACGCATTTTCCGAATATGTCTGTAACAATCATAGTAATGAAGTCCTTATTATTTTTCTGATATCCATACACTACTGCAGTACACTGATAAAATTCATTATATTGATATCTTGCAGCCGGACGCCCACCGTTGGTTACCAGCTCTGTCGAAAGCAGAACTTCGTTATCCTCTATCATCTCACGCAATAGCGCATTCGTTGTCACTACACTAAGACCTGTTGCCAGTGACAATTCTGCTGCTGTCCGAATATGAGCTTCGTAAAATGCTTTTCTTATTAGTTTTTTATTCAATTCTTTAATTATCTTCGCATCTGATTTTTCCATTATTTTTTCATCTATCCCTTTGATACTTCTTCTCCTTTCAAGCAATATATTAAAGTCCCTTTATAAAGTATCTTTAATATATCACAAAAATAAAATTCCGACAAGGACTTTGCAGGAATTTTATTTTTGTGTCTCTTCCACCTTGCTCATGTTTTTAATACTATACCGGAAAAGGGGATTCTGAATACTGTCCGCATATTGATTTTCTATCAATGTAAAGTTCCACTCACATATTGTAGAGTCATCATTCGTTGCACAGAGCCTGGCTATAACGGTATAAGTCCCATCTCCGTTATCAGAGTAATCTACAACCTTGGATTGAGACATTCCTCTGTCACCAAGTGAAACCATATAGGCATCCGAATCTTCATCATAACGAATCGCTGTATTGAGATTTTCCGGTATTTCTGGCAAATCCTGGTAATCTGCAAATAATGCCGCTGCATACTCCTGAACCACTTGTCGGGGCACTGTCATCTCAGAATTACTGACTGTAACCATATCTCTCTTTGTTCCATAATTTCCCAATGTATAATATAAAGATGCCCAGAAGACCGTTGGATCTGAAACCTTATATTCATAATTATTTTCTTCCATGCACATCATTAACGCATCCATCGGCATTAACATATTTTCTAAATTGTCTTCCAAAGACATCACGGCTCCCGGATCTTCTGTCATATTTTCGGTCAACTCTTCTTCACTGTCCGCCTGGTTCATCTCACTCGCAATAGTCTCACTTGTTACTATACTGTCTGTTGTTGGCTGAACAATTTCTTCCTTTTTTCCACATCCATATAGTATGCATCCCAACGCCAGCACTATAACCATGAATAAATTCTTTTTCATAGTAAGTATCTCCAATTCCTTATTTACAATTATATATTTTTTATATGCCGCGTTTTTATTATAAACTCTTATCTATCTTTTTACTATTTATATTTTTCTTAATATTATTAATAAAATCTTTATTTTCTAATAATTTTTTGGAATAAAAGACCAGATTTCTCATTTTTCTTCTTTTTATTCACTTCTCGTATTTCTATTTTTAACCATTCTTCGTTAACTTCTACTTTGGCATAATTCTGATAAGTATCATTTACTCTGTCGATGGGCGCAATATAATCAAATAGCTCCAGATACTCTTGTGATAAAGTGCTGCTCATATTATGTATGTTGGGTCCTGTGGCACCTGCTTCCAGAAATACTGTACCATTTTTACTTCTTTTTCCATTTTTTAAGGTTCCGGTACAGCTTGGATAATGATCATGTCCCTGAATGACCAAATCTACTCCCAATTCCTCTAACTTATCGGATAATTTATTTCGTATTCCGTTTTTCGTTATGATTTCTTCATCTTGAGAATGCATAGCAACCGTATAGGCGCCTTTATGCATTACCACTATGATCCAGACTGCCCCATTATATTTTGCATCACTAATGTCTGCCTGTAACCATTCATACTGCTCTGCTCCAATCCCTGTTATCTCATCCGAAGATACGTTTGTATTCAAAACTACGTAATGAGCACAACCGGCATCAAATGAATAATATACACCATTTTCAGTATCAATATCCTGTGTTAATAGATTAAAATGTTCCGAAAAAGCATCCTCCTGAGATTCATGATTGCCGGCAGAAGGAACAATTGTAATATTCATCAACGTATCACTGCTCAGCTCAAATAGTTTCTTCCATTTTCCTTCTGAGCCCCCTGCGTCTACTACATCCCCTGTATGAATCATGAACTCGGCATCGGGACTCTCGGCTAACGCAGTTGCCATCCCCTCTGCTGATAACAGGTATCCCTGTTCTGATTCAGGTGTCTGTGTATCTCCAACTGCGATAAACGCATGCCTCGTGGCACCTGAAGTGATAAAACTTCCTACTTTACTCCAT
>JAEWWQ010000021.1 GCA_023458855.1 Bacillota bacterium | reverse complement strand
ATCTTTGACAGAATATGTATACTACTAACACCGGAAGCAGCACCAGAATATAGGACGCAAACGCCAGGTTATAATTTACAGAGAACTGGCTCTTAAATACATATTGTGCCAATTGCAATGTTTGTTGCTCCGGATCACTTAGCAAGACCAGCGGCATTGTAAAATCATTCCAGGTCCACATAAATGACAAAATTGCGACTGTGGCAGTTGTTGGTTTCAAAATAGGGAACACCACATATCTGAATATTTGCAATGGTCTTGCTCCATCTATCTTAGCGGCCTCATCTAATGCCTCCGGAATAGACTTTATGGCTCCACAATAGAGGAATGTATTCATTGGCAATCCAAAAATAATGTATAGAAATGTAATTCCGATTACATTATCCAGATGAAATGTATTTGCCTGCACGACTAACGGCAGCATTATTACGCTGAATGGAATAAACATTGCACTAATAAAATAATAGTACATAATTCTGAAAAACTTACTCTTTTTGCGATTTCTGGTAATTGCATAGGCTACAAAAGAATTCGTAATCAATGTAAAAAAAAGATTAATAACAGTTATAAGAGCTGTATTGAAGAACTTTCTTGGAAAGTCCGTCATTTCCCATGCATCCACAAAATTCTGCAGACGAAGTAACTTCGGTAATGCCAGTACATGATTCATATCGGCTGGATCTTTGATGGCAATCATCAGAGCCATGTATAGCGGTAATAATATAACAGTTATTATTCCAATCATTAAAAGAATAGTAACCGGCCAATTATACTGTTCCTTTTTCTGTATTGTTTTTATCTTGCTCATCCGATTTTTTCCTCCCGTTTTTCAAGTATTCGTAACTGGAAAATAGAAATCGCAACTATAATAACAAACAACACAACTGCATTGGCTGACTGGTATGCAAACTGTCCTCCGCCAAAACCCTTCTTATAGATCAGGACTGTTATTGATGTTGTTGATGTTCCGGGGCCACCGTCAGTCATAGCCATAATCTGATCATATACCATCAGATATCCTTTGGCTGACAATACCATATTAATGGTAAAGGAAGGGGCTAATAGAGGAAATGTAATATTTTTAAATCTCTTCCATCCACACGCGCCATCTAAATCTGCCGCTTCATAAACATCTGTATCAATAGATTGTAAGCCAGCAATATAAATTAATGTATTAAATGCACAGGAACTCCATACGGTAACGATAATAATACCCCATATTGCATAATTTGTTCCCAGAATATTCGTACTTAACGCCTGTATTCCAACTGCTTTTCCTACCGTTGGTACCAGGTTTGCAAATATATAATTAAAAATAAAACCCACTATTAAAATTCCTAACATATAGGGTAAGAAATAGAATGCTTTTATCGTATTTTTAAATTTTATCTTGGCATTTAGCGCACATGCCAGAATAAGACTGATTATATTTACCAAAATCGTTGTAATTGCTGCAAATCGAAAGGTAAATACATAGGCACCAACAGTATCTGTATCTGCAAATATATGTAAATAATTACGCATACCTACAAATGTCCAATCGCCATATCCTTTCCAATCTGTAAAACTATAAAAAATGCCCTTGATAAATGATAGTGTATGAAAAGTAAAAAATAAAACTGCCATGAAACCAACGATACTATAATAAACAGGATCAACTGCCTGCTGCTTTTTCTTCTTTTTTTGTTTCATTTTCATAACCTTTCCTGCTGCCTTCTTAACGATACTGCCCCGAATTACCAATCATTCGGAGCAATACCTGTTACAATTCTCACCGTTTTATTCTACATTGGCGATTTCATATTTCTCATCACAGTTCTTCAGGAAGGATTGTATATTCTCTGCGTCATCCATTCCGTTGACATAGTTTAAAGAGAATTCAGAAAGTAAAGCTGAGAGATCAAATCCATTCGGATAATAATGATCCGGGAAATTGGCTACTTTACCTGCTGCAATATCTTCTTTGACACCTGCGACTGTTGGGTTCTCCTGTTCTACTCCCTTAACTGCTGAAAATGCGAATTGGTCGTCGATGTAGGCTTGTGCATTCTCTTTTTCAAGCATGTAGGCAATAAACTCTTTTGCCACATCAAGATGTTTGGAATCTTTGGCCGCACCAAACAATACATCAACACCAGAAGTTACATAGTTCCTGGCTGTATCGTTAGATGCCGGAAAAGCAAACATATCTACATTAAAATCTGCATTTGCTGTTATGAACTGATTGATTGCCCAGTTCCCATTGATCATCATACACGCTTCACCGTTCGCAAATGCTTTGTTCCCGTCATCGTAAGTCGTTCCCATGAAATCATCCTGTGCATGACTTATGATCTGTAAATATTTCTGTGCGATTTCCTGATGAGTATCAGCAAATGTTGTTTCATTATTCAGTCTTGCATCCGTAAAACCTTCCGGCTGTAAATCCGGAGCCATACTATTCCATGCGCACAGACCAGTCCAGCTATCTTTATAGGTTAAAAGAAAAGGCTCTTCTCCAGCTGCTTCAATCTTATCAACCACATCCATAAACTCATCCCATGTCGTTGGCACCGCAAGACCTAATTCTTTGAATTTATCCACATTATATAAGACTCCCGATGCATTCGTTGCATAGGGAATCCCATAGGCAGCCTGTTCCTTATTTACATTTACATCATATACCATCTGTAAATAAGAATCCTGCACTTCTGATACAAAAGTTTCCCCGCTTAAATCCGCAAGTACCCCTGCACCCTGCAATTCTTTATAATTGTTATCTCCACCGAGTGCAACAATATCCGGAATATCATTTTTAGCCAATCTTGTTTTCAAAACCGTTCCTGCGTCGGCAGGCGCTGTAATAACAATCTTTGTATCTGGATGAGTCTCGTTAAATGAGTCTACTAATTGTTGTAAAATTTCTTTATTTTCTGCTTTTGACGAAAACAATTCTATTTCGTTACTTTTTCCACAGCCTCCCAATAGGCCTGCTGCGAAAACTGTTGAAACTAAAATTGCTAAAAAATTTTTCTTCATTCCCTTTTCCTCCCAATTGAATGTTCCTGATAATAAGTTTCCATGAATCTTGGTTATTTATATGTCGCGCAACATATTACTTTCAACAACTGCATAGTAGCACATAAGATTAATCTTTTTCAATAGGTTTCGTAGGAAACTACATATATTAACAATATTTTTGTTCATTTATTGTTTATATTTTACATATCTAGTGATTCTTTTTATATAAAAAATCCATATGAAATTTTCCTTTGATTATATCACAAGTAAATCACTCGCTATCTCAGGGCCAATCTCATATGGATCGTTACCTCATTATTTATGACTTCTATTCCCAACGGAATCCCTTTCGACCAGTTTCACTTCTATCTTTATATTTGGGTCCCCGATTGGCTCATCTTTTATCAATTTAATCAATTGTTCCAGTGCGATACTGGCCTTTTTACTAACATCCTGATGAATGGTCGTTAATCTCGGATGAATGATTTCAGTATACATATTATCATCAAATCCGGTTACAGATATATCCTTCGGAATCCGCATGCCATGACTCAGGAAAAAATTCATTCCCTCCATGGCTGCATAATCAGAAGAAAATGCAACTGCGCCCGCCTCCTTAAATCTTGGAATCCATTCTTCATATTGCTTCATCCTCAACCCATGCTCTGGAAATACCAACATATATCTTGATTTACTGCAAAACCCACCTTGGCTTTCCATTGCCTTCTTAAATCCAAGCCATCGGTAATAATCACTTGCCTGCTGCGTTTCAGCTGCATAAATGGCTTTCGGAAATCCTTTTTTTAATAAATACTCTCCTATCTGATATCCACCGGAAAAATCATCAATCCCAACATTCACATAGGATGGTTCCCCCTCTGAATAAGTATCAATCATTATAATCGGTTTATTTAATTTCCTCTTAATCGCAATAAAATCAGCGTCTGTAAATCCTAATGCAACTAACCCGTCAACATTCCATTGAGAGGCAACCGTCGCGATCTTATCTATATCTGTTCCGCTGATCAACATGATATAATAGCCTGCGTAATCTGCAGCCTTTCGCAAAGAGCCAATGAATTCTCCTACAAAAGGATCCTGCATTGCATTATATCCATGTGTTTCTTCATATGACATAATAAATCCTATAATTCTGGAAACATTACTGGTCAAAATCATTGACCCCATATTGGGAACATAGCCTTCCTCTTTCAAAACCGCATTGATCCTGTCTATTGTATGTTTTGAAACCCGCTTTGTATTACCATGTATAACATTAGATACTGTGGTTCTGCTAACACCGACAATATCGGCAATATCCTGTAATCGAATCATAGCTTTTACTTTAATCCGTATCAGAGATTATAAGATCCGGATTCTCCCCTTCTGCCCTGCAAATAAAAAACAGTTTACTTCTTATACGGAAACATACTTCATACTTGTTTTTTTGAGTTCCTTCATGGAGTACAGTATGGTATGACTTTTGATATCATGGTCTTCCACAAAAGCTGTAACAAACTTCTCAATGGCATCCGTATCTTTACTGTGGATCATGGCATACAGGTTATATGGGAACTCACTGTACATTACCCTTTCATAGCAATGACTTACCATACTGCTATCTGCCAGCTTATGTCCGACATCACAGATTCTGTCCTCTTCCACATAAAATAC
>JAEWWQ010000020.1 GCA_023458855.1 Bacillota bacterium | reverse complement strand
TCCAATGCACTGGTCATTCTTTTTATATTTCCGCCTTTACCGGCTGCATCCCATCCTTCGTATGCGATAACAACGGGAATTCCCTTACGATACAGTTTATTATGAAGTTTTTTCAATTTTTTCTGTGCTTCATTCAACTGCTTTTCATACGCTTCTCTCGTAAGAGCCCCCTCCAATGGTACCTCTTCTAACTTCGGCATTTCTATCAATGGAAAGGATTTATCCTGTAAGATGATCGGTATTCCTTGCGATTTTATCCCTTTATCAATACTTTCTACCAGCAGATGACATACCTGTAATTCCACCAGCCCTTTTTCTCCACTGTCGATCACATGCCATGGTGCTGCTTCTGTATTTGTTTCTGCAATATACTCACTATATGCTTTTTCATATACTTTCCTGTCATCTAACTGTTTTAAATCTCTTTTACTTACCCGCCATTTTGTATCCGGGTTATCCAGCAGACTTTGTATTCTGATTTTCTGTTCTTCCTTTGATACATCTACAAAGATTTTTAGCACCAGATATCCGTTGTCCACCAGCTGTCGTTCAAATACATTGATACTTTCGATTCTTTTTCGAAATGCTTTCTCTTTCAATTTTCCGTCAACCATGTTACAGACTGTTTCTTCCATCCATCCTGCATCCATAAATACGAATTTTCCTATCTCTGGAATTGTTTTCATATAGCGCCACAGAAAAGGTTTTCTCTTTTCTTCTTCAGATGCAATACTCGTTGGAATAACCTTAAAAAATCTCGGATCTAAATCCCTGATCAGATAACTGATCAGGGTTCCTTTTCCGGAAGCTCCCCATCCTTCTACAAGCACAAGAACAGGCAGACTTTTCTCTTTTATGATCTGTTGCTGTTGTGCCAGTTTTCTCCTCGTTTCCTTTAATATTTTTCTCGCTTCCTCCTGGCTTAATTTTTGAATTTCATCATATTTCTTTGATTCCATGTAAATTCCTCCCTTTCGTAGTATCTGCTCCCTCTTATCTTATGTATTCTTCCCCATTCTTTTGTCTGTCATTTTATTGTATTATACTATTTTTGTATACACATTTCAATTCTGTCCTTTATAATATTTTTATCTTTATTCTGATTTATATCCACAATTCATCTGTTTTGTAACTTCGCAAAAAAAGACTTACCGGTACCTTTCCGATAAGTCTTTTTTCATTTCATTGATTTATTTTCCAATCTGAACTACGGTATTTAATCCAAGTTCATCATTATATCCTAACGTTATCATATCACCTTCATGATATTTTACGATTACTACCAGATCAGAATTACTCATATCAATCGTAAAGATGTCCTCTGAGCCATCTACACAGATATAATAATGAGTATTTCCTTCCAATACGACAGGCGCTATGCTTGTAATTCTGCCTGTAATCGTTTTTACCTCGGATATCTTTTCACTGACAATACCATTGGTATTTAACAATTGCACATATTCTTTTGTACACTCTTTTATGGTATCGCCAATTGCAACCCATTGATATTTTTCAACATTTAACATCGCATATTTTTTAACAAGCCCGGAATCATCCTTCAAAGCCATAAAATAAGTCGGTTCATCTGCAACATTTAGCAGAATTGGAAATGTTGCGTGGTAGCCAAGGTTCTGTACCTGCCCCTCTGCTGATGACATTGCCGAGTCTTCTATTGCCCCCTCCACTCTATAAAACCGTGTCTCCATGGTTCGCTGATTCATGAGTACAAAGCCTACATTAGACTGATCTCCACTTACAGAAGTGACCCCGGTATATACCCATACATCGTCATCTAATGCGATATAATTATAGCCATTGGTTGACTGCAGACAGTCTTTCTGACCAAGAACACTATTCCAATATCCGTGTTTTAATGTGCCTGAATAATCATAAAGAGAGATTAATAACTCAGCTGAAAATACTTTATCTACCCATTGCGGTACATCCTTTACTTCATAATCCTGACATTCTCCGGTTATTGCATTACAAATCACCACATTCCCGACAGTCTGTCCTCCGAATAACCCAATGCTGAATTTCTTAACCGGGCAGATCCAATACGGTACACCATCCTCACCAATTTCAAAGGATATCTGGTCATCAAAAATATAGGTCGGATACTGAAAACGCAGGTGTCTGTATAAATTACGATTAAAATATTCTGATTTGGAATACTTTATTCCTTTATCCAATTTTACACATTCCGTATTCTGTGTCGTCATGTCAATCATAATATATGCTGGAATACCGTTCGCCTGATTCGTCAGCCATTTAATCGGACTTGCATATACGAGCGGTGCCACACGTACCGGCGTATCATGATAATTGATCTGTGCATACTCTGTACTCACTTCAAACTGGGATACCATATCTACCATACTGCCCATCTTACGGTTGGCAAGAAGCGCCGCTGAATCTTTATCCAGCAAAGGAATCGTGTTAAAATCAACCTCCCTGATATCTTCTGTAAAATCACGTTCTTCAATTGTTAAGAGCTGCTGATATTTCCTTGCATTTATAAATGGAGAAGAAAGAATACTTCCGATAATGTAAATCAATAAAATAAGCAATAACAATGCTGCCAGAAATTTTACTGGTTTAGAAATCACCAAATCCTTCAGATTGATATTAATCCCATTACCTTCTATTATTTTACCCTGTTTTCCGATTGCTTTTAATAGGACAATTCCAATCAAAACTAAAATGGCAAACGATACGAAAAACCAAAACCCCTTTGAGTGGATATTAACCGCCGGTAACGTTATGTAATAATAAATAAAAGCTATCAGTGCTACTATAAGAAACCCAATGATATAATTTTTTGTTTTTTTCATGAAATATAGGACCTCCCCCTGTCGTTATTCATTATGTCTGAATATTACCACATAGGAAGATCCTATACAAATTAAATTTCCATTAAGACTTACTCTTCATTTGATTCTGCGACCTTATTAGCTCTGGCTGCCACTTCTTTTTCCTGTATATCAGAAGGTGCCTGCTCATAGCGGTTAAACTTATATTCATAGGTTCCTCGGCCGCCTGTCATGGAGCGAAGTTCTGTACAATAACCGAATAATCCCATCATAGGGATATCCGCTTCTACGATTTGTTTTCCATTGCCAACCGGTGTCATGCCTAACACACGGCCACGCCGTTTGTTCAGGTCTCCCATCACATCTCCGGTATAGTTATCAGGTACTGTTACTTTCAAAAGTGCGATTGGCTCCAGCAAAACCGGTGACGCCTCCATAAATCCTTTTTTGAATGCCTGTATGGTAGCCATTTTAAATGCCATCTCAGAGGAATCTACCGGATGATAGGATCCGTCATACAAGATTCCTTTTACTCCTACGACGGGATATGCCGCCAGAGGGCCTTTTAGTACTGATTCCTGCATTCCCTTCTCAACTGCCGGGAAGAAGTTCTTCGGTACTGCTCCCCCAACTACGATTTGTTCAAATACGTATGGTTTTTCCAGTTCCCCGGATGGTTCAAATTTCATCTTTACATGACCATATTGCCCATGTCCGCCAGATTGTTTTTTGAATTTATATTCTACATCTGAATTTTTTTTAATGGTCTCCCTGAAAGCAACTTTTGGTTTTGACAGTTCGATTTCAACATTATATTCATTCAAAAGCCTGCTCGTGATAATCTCAAGATGCATATCGCCCATACCAAACAATAATGCCTGATGATTCTCGGCATCATTCACCACCTTCAGCGTCTGATCTTCATGTGTCAGTTTCTGCAAGGCTTGTGAAATCTTATCAATATCGCCCTTATTTTTCGCTTTGTAACGCATACTGGTATATGGGGTCGATATTTCTGACTTTCCGTATTGCACTGTAGTAGCCTTTGTGGAAAGCGTATTTCCTGTTCTTGCAGCCGTCAGTTTTGCAATTGCCCCGATATCGCCTGCATGTAATTCCCTGACTTCAATTGGCTTGTTTCCCTGCATAATGTACAGTTTATTAATTTTCTCCTCTACATTTTTTTCATAATTATAAATAATATCATCTGACTTTAATACACCGGAACAGACCTTTATCAACGAATATTTTCCGATAAACGGATCCACTATGGTCTTAAATACATACGCAGATTTTGCTTTAGAAAAATCATAATCAGCTTCAAAAATATCATTTGTCTTCATATTCATGCCGACGAGCTTTCGATTTTCAGGACTCGGCATATATTTCACAATATCGTCCAGTAAAGTATAGATACCTTGTGTCAGAACATTGGACCCCATTGACATCGGTACTATCGTACCGTCATTTACATTGGTTCTCAATGCAGAACGAATTTCTGCCTCCGAAAATTTCTCGCCGCCAAAATAGCGTTCCATCATTTCTTCGCTTGTCTCGGCAACCGTTTCCATCAACGTGTCCCTGCATATCTGTAAATTGGGCCTGCTGTATTCAGGAACCTCGCATTCGTCTACTTCTCTGCCGTTCCAGCGAAATCCTGTTTCCTGTATTACATTTATATAGCCCACAAACTTCTCATTCTCACGAATTGGAAGATGAAATGGTGCTATTCTTTTTCCATATAGTGTTGTCATATCCTCCACTACCTGCCTGTAGGAAGCATTATCCACATCCATTTCCGTGACAAATATCATTCTTGGCAGTTTGTATTTCTCACACAGTTCCCATGCATTCTGTGTTCCTGCTTCGATTCCCGTCTTACCGGACACCACAATAATCGCTGCATCTGCTGCACTCACAGCCTCCTCCACTTCACCTGCAAAGTCGAAATAACCGGGAGTATCCAAAATATTTATTTTTGTATCCTCCCATTCAATTGGCACGATGGAGGTACTAATTGAAAATTTTCTTTTTTGCTCTTCTTTACCATAATCACTAATTGTATTACCGTCTGTAACTTTTCCAAGTCTGGAAGTAATACCAGATAAATATGCCATCGCTTCTACCAGGCTGGTCTTACCGCATCCCCCATGCCCGAGCAAAACAACATTACGAATCTTATCAGTTGTGTAAACATTCATATTAACGCCCTCCACTTTATGCATTTTTTAGACATATTGACTTTTTTAATTACATTTTTTTTGGCTTGCCAAATATCCATAGGTATATTTTACTAAATAGTTTTACTATTTACAAG
>JAEWWQ010000019.1 GCA_023458855.1 Bacillota bacterium | reverse complement strand
CTGGCGTTGCGTTAACTATGCCGTATATTAATGAATCCGACAGAAGAGATATTGAATTTGGCGCAGAAATGGGATTCAATTATATAGCGGCCTCTTTTGCGAGAACAAAAGAAGATATTCTTGAAATCAGAAAAATTTTAGATGCACATAATAGTAAAATGAAAATCATTGCAAAGATTGAAAACCTGCAGGGAATTCAGAATGTTGATGAGATTCTGGAAGTGAGTGACGGTATTATGGTTGCCAGAGGAGATATGGGTGTTGAAATTCCGATGGAAGAGGTGCCTATCATTCAAAAATCATTAATTAAAAAGGCAGTAGCAGTCGGTAAGCATGTTATTACTGCAACTCAGATGCTGGAATCAATGATAAAAAATCCACGTCCGACAAGAGCGGAAGCTACTGATGTTGCCAATGCAATTTATGATGGTACAACAGCCATTATGTTATCCGGGGAAAGTGCATCGGGACAATATCCTGTAGAAGCAGTTAAGACAATGGACAGAATTGCGAAACGTGCAGAAGCAGATATAGATTATAAAAGCAGACTGAAAAAAGTCAGTGATATGGATTCCATCAGTATTACAACAGCCATTGCTCATGCATGCTGTACCACAGCAATGAATCTGAAAGCAGCTGCAATCATTACTGTAACGATGTCTGGATTTACAGCAGGTCTGATATCTAAGTATAAACCAGATTGTCCGATTATAGGATGTACAGTAAACCCTGATATTTGCAGGCAGCTGAATTTGATGTGGGGTGTATTGCCGGTATTAATTGATGAGAAAAATGATGCTGAAGAGTTATATGCAGAAGCCGTAGCAGCAGCAGTAAATAAAGGTGTAGTGAAGAAAGGAGATACTGTTGTGTTAACAGCAGGCCTTCCGCTTGGTGTATCCGGAAAGACAAATATGGTAAGAGTCATTGAAGTTTAATGTTCTTTTAGAAACAGGGAAATAAATGGGAAAAATATTTTACTTAATGGGAAAAAGTTCTTCCGGAAAAGACACGATATACAAGTTGCTATTGGAAAGTAAGGAACTATGCTTACATACGATAGTTCCTTATACAACAAGACCGATTCGTGCCGGAGAAACGGATGGTGTGGAATATCATTTTGTGGATGAAGAAGAATTAAAAAAAATAGAGGCATCCGGAGGATTAATAGAACTTAGAGCCTATTCCACATTTCATGGTATATGGAAATACTTTACAGTAGCTGATGGTCAGATAGATCTAAAATGCAAGGACTATCTGATTATTGGTACTTTAGAATCGTTTAACAGAATGAAGGAGTATTATGGTGAAGAAAAGGTAGTGCCCATCATGATTGATCTTGATGACGGAATCAGGTTACAAAGGGCCTTAGACCGGGAGAAGGCACAAGAAAATCCAAAGTATCAGGAAATGTGCAGACGTTTTCTGGCAGATGCTGCTGACTTTAGCGAAGAAAAAATAAAGGGAGCGTGCATATCCAGACATTTTCGTAATGAAAATCTGGAAAAATGCCTGAGTGAGATTATTCAATATATGAAAGAGAATAGTCTGACGGGGAGGTGAGACTCGTGGATATAAAAGTAAATCAGGTGCAACAGCCGGCACCAATGGAGCCGACATCACAAACACAGACTGCAGACGATGGTGCTTTCAAATTTATGCTTGCAAGTAATATAGAAGAGCAGGATTTACAGGTTCGGCTGAACAGTCTAATGGAAGAAATCACCATGCAGGGAAATAAGCTTTCTAAGCGTATGGATGTGAAAGATATGCGTAAATACCGCGGTCTTATTAAGGATTTCATGAATGAGATAATTAATCGTTCCCATTCTTTTTCAAGAGAAAATTTTCTTGATAGAAGAGGGCGGCACAGGGTATATGGTATTATTAAACTGGTAGATGAAAATCTGGATGCATTAGCACAGGAACTGGTAAAAGATGAAAAAGATCATATTAGTATTTTGAGTAAAATAGGAGAGATCAGAGGACTTCTTTTAGATATTTTTACATAATTTGCTTGAAAGCGGAAGACACAGATGGAGGCACATATGGCAAAATTCTCAGACATCATCGGGCAAGAGTCGATGAAGGAATATTTTAGAAATGCAATACAACAACATAAAGTGTCGCATGCTTATATCATAAATGGCGAAAGAAGTGCTGGAAAAGAGTTTATTGCGCATATTTTTGCAATGGCGTTACAATGTGAACAAAGAGAAGAAAATTTTGAACCATGTCAGCAGTGCCATTCCTGTAAACAGGCACTTAGTAACAACCAACCTGATATTATCAGGATTATACATGAAAAACCGAATACAATTGGTGTTGAAGATATCCGTACTCAGATTAATAATGATGTTTTAATAAAACCATACAGTAGTTCCCGTAAGATATATATCATGAACGAAGGCGAAAAAATGACGCCGCAAGCGCAGAATGCTTTATTAAAAACGTTGGAAGAGCCACCGGCATATGCAACAATTCTTATTCTTACTACGAATGTAAATGTATTATTACCTACGATTTTAAGCAGATGTGTAATACTTAATATGAAGCCGGTTGCAGATGATCTGGTGAAAAAATATTTGATTGATACATTTGAAATTCCGGATTATAAAGCGGATGTATGTGTAGCTTTTGCCAGAGGAAATATAGGAAAAGCGCGGACTCTGGCAACAAGTGAAGAATTTGATAATATTAAAGAGGAAGCAATCACTCTTTTGAAATATATAGATGAGATGGAGATCAGTGAAGTAATTGCCGCAATTAAGAAAATCGCGGAGTATAAGCTGGATGTCAATGACTATCTGGACATCATATCTATCTGGTATCGGGATGTCCTGCTATTTAAGGCAACAAACGACGTGAATCACTTGATTTTTAAAGAGGAAATACAGTATATTAGAAAGGTAGCAGATAAGAGTTCTTATGAGGGGATTGAGACCATTATCGAAGCATTGGAAAAAGCAAAGAGTCGATTGAACGCAAATGTTAATTTTGATCTGACATTGGAGATGCTGTTGCTGACTATAAAGGAGAACTGATCATGATTAAAGTAGTAGGTGTTAGATTTAGAACGGCGGGGAAAATATATTTTTTTGATCCCGTTAAGTTTCATATAAAAAAAGGTGCACACGTAATTGTAGAGACTGCGAGAGGCGTTGAATACGGTACGGTTGTAGGTGAAATAAAGGAAGTTTCAGATGATAAGGTAGTCCAGCCTTTAAAGCCGGTACTAAGAATTGCGACGACCCGGGACGACGAACAGGAAGCGGCAAATAAAGTAAAAGAAAAAGATGCTTTTAGAATATGTCTGGAAAAAATTCAGAAACATAAGTTAGAAATGAAGCTGATTGATGCGGAATATACATTTGACAATAACAAGGTATTATTTTACTTCACAGCAGACGGTCGTATTGACTTCAGGGAACTGGTAAAGGATCTTGCAGCTGTGTTTAAGACAAGGATTGAGTTACGCCAGATCGGTGTCAGAGATGAGACAAAAATACGTGGCGGCATTGGGATATGTGGAAGACCGTTATGCTGTCATACGCATTTGTCGGAGTTTGTACCAGTATCTATAAAAATGGCAAAAGAACAGAATCTTTCATTAAATCCGACAAAAATATCGGGTGTATGCGGCAGACTTATGTGCTGTTTGAAACATGAAGAAGAGACATATGAGGATTTGAACCGTAAGTTGCCTTCTATTGGTGACTTTGTTACAACAGAAGATGGATTGAAGGGGGAAGTTCAGAGTGTTAATGTATTGCGCCAGTTAGTTAAAGTCATTGTTACCAAGGATGATGAAAAAGAAATTCAGGAATATAAAGTCGGACAACTAAAGTTCAAGAGAAAAGCAAAGAAAGAAAAGAATGACATTATAGCGGATAAGGAACTGAAAGAATTAGAAAAATTGGAAAAGCAGGAAGGAATGTCAAAGCTAGATGACAACTAACCTTAAAGAAAACGAAAGAATTGATGAATTGCAGCGAAACGGATATAAAATTATTCAGAATCAGGAAAAATTCTGTTTTGGAATGGATGCAGTTCTTCTTTCGGGATTTGCAAAGGTGAAAAAGGGTGGAACTGTTCTTGATATGGGAACCGGAACCGGAATTATTCCAATTTTATTAGAAGCAAAAACAGAAGCGGGTCATCTTACGGGATTGGAGATTCAGGAAGAAAGTGCTGATATGGCAGCAAGAAGTGTAGTACTGAATCGTTTGGAGGATAAGATAGATATTGTTGTAGGAGATATTAAGGAAGCATCCGCTATATTTGGTGCATCGACATTTGATGTCGTAACATGTAATCCGCCGTATATGATAGGGCAGCATGGATTACAGAATGCAGATATTCCAAGGACAATTGCGAGGCATGAAATTCTGTGCACATTTGAAGACGTGGCAAGAGAAGCAGCGAAGGTATTAAAACCGGGAGGAAACTTTTATCTGGTACACAGACCTTTCAGACTTGCAGAAATATTGGAAACATTAGTGCGTTTTAAAATAGAACCGAAGAGAATGAGAATAGTATATCCGTATATCGACAAAGAGCCCAATATGGTGTTAATTGAAGCCAACAGGGGAGGACATTCCAGACTCACGGTAGAAAAACCCCTTATTGTATATAAGGAACAGAATGTTTATACAGACGAAATATTAGATTTGTATGGATATTAAGGAGGAATAAAGTGGCAGGAAAATTGTATTTATGTGCAACACCAATTGGTAATTTGGACGATATTACTGCCAGGGTATTGGATACACTTCGGAATGTAGATGTAATAGCAGCAGAAGATACACCTAACAGTATTAAATTATTAAATTATTTTGAGATCAAGGTGCCGATGACCAGTTATCACGAATTTAATAAAGTGGAAAAGGCAGAAGCCCTGATTCGCCAGATGCAGGATGGAAAAGAGATTGCATTAATTACAGATGCAGGCACACCGGCTATTTCTGATCCGGGGGAAGTATTAGTGCGTATGTGCCACAAGGCGGGCATTGTAGTTACATCACTACCGGGTCCGGCGGCTTGTATTACGGCATTGACATTATCCGGGTTAAGTACCCGAAGATTTTGTTTTGAGGGATTCCTGCCATCTGAGAAAAAAGTAAAAAAGGATATTCTTGATGACCTCAAAGAGGAATCAAGAACCATAATTATATATGAAGCACCGCATCATCTGGTACGTACATTGCAGGATATTTATAGCGTACTTGGAAATCGAAAAATTACTATCTGTCGTGAATTAACAAAGAAATTTGAGACAATACTTCCTACAACATTAGAAAAAGCCTTGGAAATGTATGAAAAGGAAGAACCACGCGGAGAATATGTATTGGTTATCGAGGGCAAAAGCCTTGATGATAGAAAAAAGGAAACCAGGAATAGTTGGCAGGAAATGTCAGTAGAGCAGCATATGCAATTCTATGAGAAAGAAGGAACAGATCATAAAGAAGCTATGAAGCTGGTTGCAAAAGACCGTGGAATTACAAAAAGAGAGGTCTATCAATATCTCATTAAAAACTGTTGACAAATGTAATACAAGATAATATACTTTGAATGTCAAACTATTTAATGTTTAAAAAAGGAGATTACACAAATGTTAGAAAAAGTAAGAGAAGTTATTGCAGAGCAATTAAGCGTTGATCCAGCTACAATTACAGAGGATACAAAATTTAAAGAAGATTTAGGAGCTGATTCTTTAGATTTATTTGAAGTTGTTATGGCGTTGGAAGATAGCTATGGAATCGAAATTCCGCAGGAAGATTTAGAGAACATTAAAAGTGTTGGTGCAGTAATAGAATATTTGAAATCAAAAGGTATTGAAGCATAAGTGAGAACAAAAATTACAGAACTTTTGGGAATTGAGTATCCAATTATCCAGGGCGGAATGGCATGGGTGGCTGAATATCATTTGGCAGCAGCCGTATCAGAAGCCGGAGGACTTGGACTGATTGGAGCAGCATCTGCACCTCCGGAAGTAGTGAGAGAGCAGATTAGAGAAGCAAAAAAGCTTACAAAAAAGCCGTTTGGTGTGAATGTAATGTTGCTGAATCCCAATGCAGAAGAGGTAGCAAAAGTTGTTGTTGAAGAAGGCGTAAAGGTAGTTACGACAGGTGCCGGTAGTCCGGAACGATATATGGCAATGTGGAAAGAGGCAGGAATAAAGGTGATTCCTGTTATTGCAAGTGTTGCCATGGCAAAGAGAATGGAACGTATGGGAGCAGATGCCATTGTAGCAGAAGGTATGGAATCCGGTGGACACATTGGATCTGCAACAACTTTTACTTTAGTTCCGCAGGTAGTCGATGCCGTTTCAATTCCTGTTATTGCAGCAGGCGGCATTGCAGACGGAAGAGGACTCGTCGCCAGTATGATGCTTGGAGCAGAAGCTGTTCAGATGGGAACACGCTTTGTCGTAGCGGATGAATCTATTGTTCATGTGAATTATAAGAAAAAAGTCATTGCCGCAAAGGACATTGATTCAGAGATTACCGGAGCTAGTACGGGTCATCCGATTCGCGTACTAAGGAACCAGATGACAAGAGACTACCTGAAGATGGAAAAAGAAGGAGCTTCTTTTGAAGAATTGGAGTATCTCACATTAGGTTCTCTTCGTAAAGCTGTTATGGAAGGCGATGTTGTGAAAGGGAGCCTTATGGCTGGACAAATTGCTGGTCTTGTAAAAAAGGAACAGTCCTGTTCGGAAATTATTCAGGAAATTATGTCAGAGGCAAAAGTTTTGATGAAAAAGCAAGGATAAAAGCTTTGCATTCAATAAATATTCATTTTATAGGAGGTCTGTGTGTATCCTAGAAACTCAGGACCTCCGTATTTATAAGCTAATAGTTTGAATTTCAAAGTAAAAATCCAAGTAATTTGTAAAAATAAAGGAGAAGTCTAATGGGTAAAATTGCATTTATGTTTCCGGGACAGGGAGCTCAATATATAGGAATGGGAAAAGATTTTTATGATAATAATTCTATTTGCAAAGAAATCTTTGAAATTGCATCTAAAGCATCGGGATTAGATGTACCAGCATTATGTTTTGAAGAAAATGAACAGCTTAATATTACTGAGTATACGCAGATTGCTATGCTTGCTACGGAAGTCGCTATGCTGAAAGCACTGGAAGAAAAAGGAATCAGGCCAGACGTTACAGCAGGATTAAGCCTTGGAGAATATGGAGCATTGGTTGCAAGTAATGTGTGCAGCCCGGAAGATGTATTCAAAATTGTTAGAAAGCGCGGTATTTACATGCAGGAAGCTTATCCAAATGGCGGAGCGATGGTGGCGGTTATTGGCATGGATACACAAGTAATTGAGAAAATCTGTGCTGAAATAGATGGCATGGTCACAGTTGCAAATTATAATTGTCCGGGCCAGGTTGTTATAACGGGCGAAGAGACGGCAGTAAATGAAGCAGTTAGGAGATTAACAGAAGCGGGCGGAAAGAAATGTATTTCGTTAAAAGTAAGTGGACCATTTCACTCTCCATTATTAGTGGGAGCAGGAGAAAAATTAGCAAAGGAATTAGAAAGTATTACGATTAATGATATCACAATTCCTTATATTGCTAATGTGACAGCTGACTACGTGCAGAAAAAAGAAGATGTGAAACCGTTGTTGCAACAACAGGTATCATCTTCTGTAAAATGGGAACAATCAGTAGAGCGAATGATTAATGATGGTGTAACAACATTTATCGAAATAGGACCTGGAAAGACCTTGTCTGGATTTATGAGAAAAATTAATCGTGAAGTTCAGACTTTAAATATAGAAAAATACGAAGATATAGAAAAAATTTTAGACGCATTGCAATAAAGTATCAGATAAATAAAATATTGAATGCCGCAAAAGCGGAAGATGGGAGCAAAGTATGTTGAAGGGTAAAGTTGCACTCGTTACAGGAGCTTCGAGGGGGATCGGTAAGCAGATTGCGATTACATTAGCGGAATATGGTGCAGATGTTATTGTAAATTATAATGGGTCAAAAGAGAAAGCAGAAGCAGTAGTTGATGAGATTCAGGCAAAAGGCGGAAAAGCAAAAGCCGTTCAATTTTCTGTTAGTGATTATGAAGCAACAAATACAAAAATTACGGAATTAGTAACTGAGTATGGACATATCGATATTCTGGTAAATAATGCTGGAATAACAAAAGATAATCTGATCATGCGAATGTCGGAAGAAGACTTTGAAGCAGTAATAGATACGAATCTAAAGGGTACTTTCCATACAATTAAAATTCTTTATAGACAGTTCTTAAAACAAAAAAGCGGAAGAATCATAAATCTGTCTTCAGTATCGGGAATAATGGGAAATATAGGTCAGGCAAATTATGCTGCTTCAAAGGCAGGTGTGATCGGTCTTACGAAAAGTGTTGCCAGAGAACTGGCTAGTAGAAATATTACAGTAAATGCAGTAGCACCGGGATATATTGATACAGATATGGTGCGGGCAATGACAGAGGAAGCAAAGCAGGCAACGGTAGCAGCCATTCCGCTGAAAAGAGTGGGGCAGGCAATTGATGTTGCAGAGACAGTAGCATTTCTTGCAAGTGACAGGGCATCCTATATAACAGGGCAGGTAATATCTGTGGATGGTGGAATGAATATCTAGATGAGATAGAGAAAGTGAGAAAAGTATGAGTAGAAGAGTTGTAGTAACAGGAATGGGAGCAATTACTCCGATTGGTTTAAGCATAGATGAATTCTGGAATAGTGTAAAAGAAGAAAAAACAGGTTTTGGACCAATTACCAAATTTGATGCAAGTGAATATAAATGTAAGATTGCGGCAGAAGTAAAAGGATTTGATGGTAAGGATTATATGGATGTGAAAGTAGCAAAGAGAATGGAGTTATTTTCACAATATGCTGTTGCTGCTGCAAAGGAAGCGCTGGAAGATTCCGATTTGGACATAGAAAAAGAAGATCCATACCGTGTAGGCGTATCTGTAGGTTCTGGAATTGGATCTTTACAGGCGATGGAAAGAGAACATAGTAAATTATTAGAAAAAGGACCAAACAGAGTAGGAC
>JAEWWQ010000018.1 GCA_023458855.1 Bacillota bacterium | reverse complement strand
TGCAATACACCCGCCTGTTCCGTAACGCATGGATAGACCAATTCTCCGCCTCCGCCCAATTCAGCGGTGTCGGAAAGATCTTCTGGACCGAGCGAAACGACATCTACCAGAAATTCTACGGAACGGTGAACGCAAAGGTAGGCGTACGCAAAGGTATCATCAACGTAAATCTATGGAGCCGTAATATAACGAACACCCATTACTCTGCATTTTATTTCGAGTCATTCGGGAATCCGTTTATCCAACTAGGTAAGCCCTTCCAGATCGGTGCGGAGGTGGCGATCGCCTTTTAAGCGCAAGCGTTCGATAGAAATAAAAAACGGGAGAGCCGGTTCTTACACCAACTCTCCCAATAACATTATTCTTACTTTTCAGTCTTCGACAGCCTACAGAGCAAGAGCTACAATACGTCTCTTCTAGTAAACGAATCACCCTATATATATTCCATCCTTAGCCTCGAATATAAAACTATACAGATCTTTTTATAGATTCCTCAAAAGAAACCACATTATATTTTCCATCAAAATCATTACTTAATGACAAATCATAAGCATCATCATCAAAAGCACGTTGTACAAAACGAATCAGTTTTATACCTAGCCATACGAAAGGATTTAATAATGTAGTCAACCATATTTTATGACCACTATATTTCGCTATAGCATTTACCATAACAGAAGTGGAAGCGTACTCTATATTCTGCGGACAAAAAATCCCCTTAGAATTATTATCAATCAACAGTCTGATAAATTCACATAGATTATCAATAAAAATCAAGCTCTTTCTCTGCGGATAATCAGGAAACACAGGCAACTTTTGCCCGTATTTCACTAGTAAAGGATAATTCCCTTTGCAACCTTTACCATATATCGCTGGTGGACGAACACTGCATACCGCAAACGAATCGTCATTCATGGATTGAATAACTTTATCCGCCTGCAGTTTACTATCTCCGTAAAAGCTAGAAGGATTCTCATTATTCTTATCTGTGACAATACCACAATCATCTCCATAAACGTTCATTGACGACAAGAAAATGAATTGCTTCACTCCTGACTCTCTTGCTGTTTGGCATATATCAATCGTCATATCCCGATTAATCGAATAGAACAAATCCCTTAAGTCTTCCGTAATTTTTATATGAGCAATACCAGCGACATCTATCACTACATCAAAAGAAGAGAAATCTGTTTTCTTCCATTCATTATTTATTGTTCCAATAGAAGCAACTTGGTATTTTGAGGGGAATCGGTTTAACCAGTTTTCTATATTTGTCCCAATATAGCTACCGGCTCCTGTTATCAGCACTCTTTTCATTACTCTTATATCATTTGAAACTCTCCCAATCTCTTATAACAGCATCCCATGGTCCTCTATCCTCCTTGTCATATATATACACACACTTTGCATCTTTAAAATCACGCAACCATTCAGCTATAGAACATAAACCACCTTCTACACGCTTACTATAATCGATAATTTCACTCATGGAAGTAAAAGGCTCGAACTCTTTACGATCATTCGGATCAATATATCCGTTCATCATACCTTTCACCCAAAGATAAGGTAATGGCATTCCTGCAAATTTACAAGTAGGATTCCATGCCGATGCGCGGAAGTTTGTTTCCATGAAATAATAGGTTCCATCCTTATCAATCAAGAATTCCACTTCAAATACTCCTTCAAAGCCAATCTCTTCAAACATGGCTTGCAGCCTGATTTCCATATCTTTATCAGTAAACATACAGACATCATGAAACGGACTATAATATCCTTGAATCAGATATTTCCACTTCATCTGTGTAATAATCTGCATTTCCTTACCATTATTGATAGTATACCCCTCAAGTGCCATTTCATTTTGCTTATCGACAAAATGTTGCAACATAATGAGTGGACATGTTATCTTTTCTAAAGCCTCCACAAGTTCCTGTTTATTCTGACAAATAAATACATCAGATTTCCAACTACCCAAATTAGGAGAAATATCTTTAGTTATAATAGGATACCAAAGCCCATCTGGTACAGGATCTCCCTTTTTAATAACATACGAATCAAGTACATTAAATCCGTGTCGTTTTGCACACTGTTGAATTTCATACTTATCCATGAATTCATTAATACGTCCGTTACGTCCTGCATTGTAAGTGATAAACTTATCTTTCCACTCCTCAAAGTGCAAATCAAAATAACCTACAGATTTATCATCTGAAAACAGGATATAAGGTTTTTTTCCTGTTTCTTCAGATAGTCTTCCATATTGATTTATCAATAGTAGAAAACCATCTTCAACCGAATCTACACGGTGAAGCTTCGAGATGTATTTACTTTTCGTAGCCACCTCATATCTACGTTTTACAGAAATATATACAGGATTAATTCCTTGTTCGCCAAAAGCACGGATCATATTCAAAGGATTGTAATGCTCCAACGCAAACACAATAACCAAATGTCCATTATAGCTATTATTCATTATTACAATTATTTATTTCTATATTTACTTTCATTTTTATAAACACCTTCTCCTGTAACTACAACCTTAATAACTCCGAAGAAGGTCTTGAAGTCCAACCAAAAGCTCTGTTGCTCCGCATAATCAGCATCAAGCACCATTTGAACATCACGCTCTGCCGCTCTGTCATAGACATCAACAGTACAAAACATGCCAGGCGTAACATCATAACGTTTGCAGAATCTAGCATTGTTCTTATATGGATTGAACTCAAAATCTAAAATCGGTCTCGGGCCGATAATAGCCATCTGACCAAGTAAAATGTTAAACATCTGAGGAAGCTCATCCAAACTTGTTCTTCTCAATACAGCACCAACTTTTGTAATACGAGTATCATCCGCACTAGTTACAACTCCACCTTTCTCAAAAGCACCATCACACATAGTACGAAACTTATAAATCCTAAAAGGTCTTTGTCCTTTACCAAGTCTTACTTGGCGAAACATAATGGGGCCTTTGCTGTCTAATTTAATTGTAATAGCAATAATAATCATAGGGATACAGCAAACCATCAATCCAAAAAACGAAAGTAATATTCCAATCAGTGGCTTAAAAAAGTTCTTATACATAAATAATGGTATTAACACTAAATTCTCCTCAAAGTACATTCAAAAGCTTCCGCATAATTCGTTCCCCACTGGCTACCCCTAACAGTGGCAAGACCTGTAATATATTCGACACTACGAGGATGCGGATAAGGGCGCATCACACCTCTGTACATTCCCAATGCCGTAATCTTGGCATTCACTCCTTCTTTACCAACTTCCACGTAACAATTAGGACGGAACAGATTCATAGCGTTATTAATAGCCCATTCCGTGCAACTTGGCACCTCCATATACCAAAATTCATTCACTCGTTTCACCTCGGGCCTACGTTGGAACAAACGGATAGCTTCCTGACAAGCCATAGAAGTCTGCAAATGATCATTGTTTGTATCAGCGGGATGATGAGTAATGACAATATCTGGCAGACTCTCTTTGATAGCACTTTCAATAAACTGCACCAATTTCAAATGCGGCACCGTATTCATCTCTATATTAGGGAATACTCCTTCATATATTTTGTTTATTCCAAGAAATTTGGAAGACGCATTCAAGTTATTGTTTAATTCCTTATCCTCTGGACGGAAAGCCCTCGCTCTAGCTTCTGTACACATTAGACATACATCCACTATATGTCCCTCTCTAGTCCATTTGTAAATGGCCCCACCTGCACCTAAAACTTCATCATCAGGATGTGCTGCTACTATTAAATATTTCATAAGTATGGTACAATTAAATATTTTGAAATTTCCTTGGTTACATATGTAAAGAATCTACAGATTAAACCCCTAATCTTCTAATAAAATCGATTTTTTTAGATTATCTAAAATCTGACAAATAGAGTATTTTGGCTTCCAACCAAGAGCACATAATTTATTAGTAGACAACCTCAGTTTAGTTTCTGGAGCATATCCCATCTCGTTGTTAATCTCCAACTTAACTTTAATATTTGGATTGATTTTTTTTTGTATATATAATGCCAAATCTTTTGCAGAAATATAACTATCTTCATTTGCAACATTATAAGCTTGACCGTTATTTCCATTAAGAAGAATATACAGAATGGCACTTATTGCGTCCATAGTATAAC
>JAEWWQ010000017.1 GCA_023458855.1 Bacillota bacterium | reverse complement strand
CATCAGCACTATAGATGTATTCCATGGTTGCTTTTGAAAAAGCAAAGTTTCTTGCATCAGCAAAATTATGATTCCATTTATAGTCATAGATTTTATCGGTATAAGCAACAGCAATTTCTTTTGTTTTATCAGTAGAACCGGTATCGACAATAATCATTTCATCGACAATGTCTTTCAGACAATCCAGACATCTCCCTAATACCCGCTCTTCATTTTTTACAATCATACATAGACTTATTGTTATCATAAGAATCTCCCTTTTATCGTTAGTAGATGTGAAAATAAGAATAAACATTTTTCCGCATTCAAATTTTATTCGTAAAATGTTATACTTAAAATAATATAGTAATTGTAAATCAAAAGAAGTGAGGAGTAAAGGAGAAGATATCTGAATGGAAAAGGCGTTGGCATATCGATCATTTGAAAAAGAACAGAAAAAAGATGGAATCTGTTATATTGTAGGTGCAGGGGAATTCAATGCTTCCTACTGCAGACCCAAGACACAGGATTATGTAATTGCAGCCGATGCAGGGTATCTTTTTTTACAAAGATCAGAAATAGATCCGGACTTAATTGTCGGTGATTTCGATTCCATGGATGAAAATATTTCAGACAAGGCAAAGGTAATACGGCTGCCACAGGAAAAAGATGATACAGACATGCTGGCCGCTATACGGATAGGGATGGAAAAAGGTTATAAGGAGTTCGCCCTACTTGGCGGAACCGGCGGCAGAATCGATCATACGATTGCCAATATACAGTGTCTCACCTATTTGAGTAAACGCAATTGTATTGGTTATTTATATGCACCGGAATATGAGATGCGGGTAGTGACAAATGGAAGTATCGTCTTTCCGCCGTATGAGCAGGGTCTGCTTGCTGTTTTCTCTATGGGAGATTCGGCGAGCGGAGTTTTTCTGCATGGATTAAAATATCCATTGACAGATGCTACAATAACCAATGACTTTCCAATCGGTGTAAGCAATGAATTTATAGGAAAGGCAAGCTGCATTGAAGTGAAAAATGGCAGCCTGCTGGTTATCCGGTACTTATAAAAGATTTAATTATAATTTTTATCAATTTCAATAACAGTATAATAGTTAGGATGCATCTTTTTTATGGAGGAATCAATACGTTCCTTCAATTCCGTATCAGTCAGTTCATATGCAAACGGAACGACCATATCAAAGATGAGATTTGTATGTGTTGGTCCCTTTACAATGCGAAAGTCATGGATGGTAAGAGATTCATCGATAGCACTGATAATCTTAATGACCTGCTGTTTTAGCTGCATTGTTTCAGGATCATCATTCATAATCGGATCCATGTGTATTACTGCATCACATTTCAATTCTTTCCGGAGCTGATGTTCAATCAAATCAATCATATCGTGAAGTCTCAAGATATTGCCGGATGCCGGAACCTCTGCATGAAGGGATATCATAAGACGTCCGGGTCCGTAATTATGTACAATTAAGTCATGAATTCCTAATATACCATCATAATGCATAACTATCTGCTCGATCTGTCTGACAAATTCAGGCTCCGGTGCCTGACCAAGAAGCGGGTCAATAGTATCACGGATAGCACTGATACCCGCATAGAAAATAAAAAGTCCTACCAGAACACCACAATAACCATCAATATTAATACCAGTGAAATGTGCAAAAAGAGTCGCAATCAGTACAACTGCAGTAGCAAGAGTATCACTCAGACTATCAGTAGCTGTTGCGTTCATTGCCGCAGAATTTATTTTTTTACCAATCTTTTTATTAAAAAATGCCATATAGCATTTCACAAAGATAGAAACGAGCAAAATAATAATAATTAAGTAGTTAAATTCGATTGTTTCCGGATGAAGAATTTTTTGAAAAGAAGATTTGATTAATTCAATTGCCATCATTAAAATAGCAAGAGAAACAAACAATCCGGACAGATATTCAATCCGGCCATGTCCAAATGGATGGTCAGGGTCTGGTTTGGAACCTGACATTCGAAAGCCAATTAAAGTTATAATGGAAGAACCGGCATCCGATAAGTTATTAAAGGCATCTGCAGTAATAGAAATAGAATGACTGATGGTACCGGCAAAGAACTTACCAAGGAAGAGCAGAACATTAAGTGCGATTCCAACGGAACCACATAGGACGCCATATGACTGACGTACTGCCGGCGAAGATGTATTTTCGTATTCCTTAATGAATATTCTGGATAAAAAAGTAAGCATAGCTGCCTCCTTGCAATCGCATTGTAAATGAATAGGTATATTTTAGTAGCAATCGTAAAAAAACGCAACCCTCACAATACGTGGTATACGGGTATGAAATGCGTTTTTATAGGGTCCTTCATAGATTTTCCTACCTATCACTTACTTTTTGAATGGCTAATAAGCAAATATTTTTGTTGATTCTGATTGCATGCATTTAATATGGGCATATGATGACTATTAGAGACAGATTATCAAAACCCCATAATAATAAGAAGTTTGTCTTGCACCCTACCTTAAAAACGTGTATAATTTTCCACGGTAGCTTAACTCTCGCTAATTTATGAAAACTATGAGAAACACTCTTTACGAGTTTCTAAGTTTCAGCGGCAGTTGCCAAATGTAAGCCAGCTTGATTTGGCTCGTTACTCGCGTAAATCATACAGAATGGGTTTGCACGTTCTTGATTAAGAAGATAGCAATTAAATAATATATGGAAGAAGGAGATAAAATTATGAGTAAAAAACCAACCGTATTAATGATCCTTGATGGATATGGATTGAATGACAAACAGACTGGAAATGCAGTAGCAGAAGCAAATACTCCTGTTATGGATAAATTGATGAAAGAATATCCTTTTGTTAAAGGACAGGCAAGTGGAATGGCAGTAGGTCTTCCGGACGGACAGATGGGTAATTCAGAAGTCGGACATCTTAATATGGGCGCAGGACGTATTGTATATCAGGAATTAACAAGAATTACGAAAGAAATCAATGATGGCACTTTTTTTACAAATCCTGCTTTGTTAGATGCTGTTGAAAATTGTAAAAAGAATGATTCAGCACTACATTTCTTTGGCCTGGTATCAGATGGCGGAGTTCACAGTCATATTACCCATATTTATGGTTTATTAGAGCTTGCTAAGAGAAACGGACTTTCCAAAGTATATGTACATTGCTTTTTAGATGGTCGTGATACACCACCTTCCTCAGGCAAAGAATTTACAGAGCAGTTAGAGGCCAAGATGAAAGAGATAGGTGTTGGCCAGATCGCATCTGTTATGGGGCGTTATTATGCAATGGATAGAGATAATAATTATGACCGCGTAAAATTAGCGTATGATGCTTTGACAACAGGTAATGGGCAGACAGCAATATCGGGACCTGCTGGAATTCAGGCTTCCTATGATAAGGGCGAAACAGATGAATTTGTAAAGCCTACAGTAGTGATGAAAGACGGCAAACCGCTTGCTACGATCAGTGATAAAGATTCTGTTGTTTTCTTTAACTTTAGACCGGACAGAGCAAGAGAGATTACAAGATGTTTCTGTGATGATGATTTTAAAGGATTTGAGAGAGCAAAAAGACTTGATATTACTTATGTATGTTTCTCAGATTATGATCCGACAATTCAAAATAAAGAAGTTGCCTTTAGAAAAGTAGCAGTAACCAATACCTTTGGAGAATGGTTAGCAGCTAACAATATGACACAGGCAAGAATCGCTGAAACAGAGAAATATGCGCATGTTACTTTCTTCTTCAATGGCGGTGTGGAAGAACCTAATAAGGGAGAAGACAGAATCTTAGTG
>JAEWWQ010000016.1 GCA_023458855.1 Bacillota bacterium | reverse complement strand
GCATGGTGTCGGTCATCATCTGCAGATGCCCAACGGAAATAAAACAGCGTTTAAATCCATCCAGAGAAGGAGGACAGGGGAAAAGCGTCGTAATCGCGCGGGATTGGACGATATGGAATTTTCCGCCGTCAAAACACCATTCAATGTCCTGTGGGAAACCGTATTCACGCTCAATTTCTTTCCCGATACCCGCAAGGATGGTTATCTGCGCTTCGGTCAAACTGGGATTGCCACCGCCCTTTTGCTTTATGCCACCTTTGATCGTCCATGTAACGGGCGTTTTACGCCCCGATACCAGATCCTCACCCAGTCCTTCTACCGCTTCAATCGCTATTGTAAAGCGGTCGGAAGTCATCGGATCTGCGGTGAACATGACACCCGCAACCTCTGCATCCACCATTTTCTGAATAACCACTGCCATCCGGACTTCACTTTCATCAAATTTATTCTTTGCGCGGTAAGAAACTGCCCGCTCGTTATACAAAGACGCAAAACAGTCAATTACTGCTTTTTTTACAGCTTCAAAGCCGGAAACGTTCAAATAAGTATCCTGCTGGCCCGCGAAGGAAGCGTCCGGCAGATCCTCCGCCGTAGCGGATGAACGAACAGCAACCGGAATATTACCGCCCATGTCCCTATACGCAGATAGAATCAGTTCTTCTGCTTCGGCAGGCAACGTCAGTTCAGCGACGGCGCGCTTCACATCCCCCTGCGCTTCCTCTACCACAGGAAGGATATATTTCTTGAAAAACTCTGTTGTGATGATAAAGCCGCCAGGCACGTTCGCCGAAGACAGCCGGGACAGTCTTGAAAGACTTGCTCCTTTGCCGCCGGACATCTCAAGCGAAGCTGCTTCCTTATCATGGATATTCAATACATACATCATAGATATTCCTCCTTATACAGATTATTTTTCAGCATTTGCATGGTTTTTACAAATTCTTCGGCTACTTTTCCAAAATCGCACTGCCCGCCGGACATCTCGTGCGCATATCCTTCCGCCATTAGGAATAGCAGACGCATGATTACTTCAATATCCACTCCTTCCTTGAATTTGTCTGCATCCTCCGCTCTCACCACCAGGTGATAGGAAAAACGCTGACCATCCGGCATCATTTCTTTTGTGATATCCGAAACCGACTCGTCGCTTTCCTCAAACATGCTGACAATAAATTTCGATATGTGAGGATACTTTTCCAGTATGCTCATTTTCATTTTGGCAGCTACAATAATACGTACAAATAAATCGTCATATGCATCAATTTCATTGTACTTGTAGCCCTCAAGCATAACATCTCTTACATATTCAGACAGAAACAAGTATAAATCCTTTTTTGTGCCAAAATAGTGAAATAGCATTGGCTTGGATATTCCGCTGTTCTGTGCGATGTCGCTCATGGATGCTTTCTTATATCCATGCTTTCCAAAACACTTTAATGCCGCCTCAATAATGGGCAGTTGCTTTTCTTCTGGAAGTTCTTTGAATTTTTCCATTTTATCACCTTCTGATAATATTATTGACCGATTCGGTTTATACTATTAGCATAGCATAATGAACCGAATCGGTCAATTGTATTTTATATAAGACAGCATAAAAAAAATGCCGCTACAAGCGGCACAAAATAATCAGGGAGAAGAAGACTCGTAAAAGGATTAGGGTGTCAAAAGCCTATCATAGAACTTGGCTTCGTCAATTTGCACAT
Organism: Bacillota bacterium; assembly: GCA_023458855.1. Taxonomy (GTDB): domain Bacteria; phylum Bacillota; class Clostridia; order Lachnospirales; family Lachnospiraceae; genus SZUA-378. Next base: position 4,185 of record JAEWWQ010000016.1, on the reverse strand, counting down.
ATACTTGCATATCATAATTGAAGCACAACATAGTTTGGTGAACAACTGTATGAAGCCGCTGGTACTTAGAGCAGTTTTTTTTGCTCTTATGTACCATTGCGTGCTGAATCCAAGCGGGAGCGTTTGACACCCTAATCGTAAGAGACAATTTCTTCTCCCACTTTTCTATAAATTCTAATTGCAGGCTTCCTGGAATTTTTTCCAGACCTCTGCGTGCAGATCTTCAGCTTCCTGACTGATATTTTGAATGATCTCACCTTCTGTTACCGTATCTGGTACTACAAGGGTATCTTTTATATCCTCTGGAATATATTCTTCTGCTGCTTTGTTCGTACAGTAATAGCCAAGATTTTCAAAGCAGGTAGCGGATACTTCCGGTTGTAAGATATAGTTAAGAAATGCATTTGCTGCATCTGCGTTCGGCGCCTGTGAAGGAATAAATCCTGCCATAATACCAAATCCCAATCCTTCCTCCGGATAACATACTGATAAATTCGGATTCGCTGCTAATGCCTGATTTACTTGTGATGTATACAGGAAGGCCGCACTTACCTCTCCGCTTACAATATAATCCTGCGTATTGCTGTCACTGATCAGGCGAATGTTTGGAGCTAATTCCAGCATCTTGTCTCCTGCCTTTTGAATGGCATCAAGATCTTCTGTATTAAAAGATTCTCCCAGTGTCTTCAGTGCAATACCATTCATAACGCGGTAGTTACCGATAATTGCGATATTATCCTCCAGTGCTGGATTCCATAAGTCTTCATAACTTTTAATCTCAAATCCGACTGCATCCTTATCATACACAATCAAAGGAATCCCTGCTCCATAAGGCACAGTATATTCATCTTTTTCATCATAGAATTGTCCTTGATATAGTGGGTTAATATTTCCGAAATTTGGAATTTGTTCTTTATTCAGCTTCTGCACGAGACCTTCCTGAATTGCCAGCTCAATAATATAGTCATCTGCAATAACAAGGTCATAATCACCGCCTTTTGTTTCTTCCAGTTTTGCTAACATATCTTCATCATAATCAAAATTAGAATAGTTAATCTTAATACCAGTTTCTTCTTCAAATCCATCCAGGACTTCCTGCGGAAACATTCCGTCCCATGTATACAGATTCAATTCGCCTGATAAAGAAGCCGACTTGGTTCCCTCCGCTTCCGTTGCAGTTGTATCCTCGGCAGCTGTGTCACTCGTTACCGCGTCTTCTGCCTCCTGCGTACTTCCGTTTTCCGTTGTACTACTGTTCCCACATCCGGTAAGTATCCCGGCAATCATGGTAACACCCAACATAATTGCTACAATCTTTTTTTTCATATCTCTCCTCATTTCTGCGCTGCTTTTGCGCTCCTCCTTTATTACTTTCTGCTTTGATTTTCTTTTCCGATCTGATCGGACAATAGTACAAGTAAAATCGTTACAGCAAGCATTACAGTTGCTAAGGCATTAATCTCAGGAGTAATGCCTGTTTTTAGTTTTGTATATATCTTTATTGGCAATAAATTTACCTTGGGACCCGTTACAAATATACTAATGACTACGTCATCAAATGACATTGCAAATGATAATAACACACCCGATAGAATCGCCGGTATCAATTGTGGCAGCACAATATCAAAAAAAGTTCGGATCTGGGAAGCCCCCAGATCCCTTGCGGCCTCCTCCAGACTTTTGTCCATTCCTATCAGTCGTGCACTCACCATAATAAATAAATACGGTACACAAAAAGTAGTATGGGCGATCACTAAAGTCAGCATTCCAAACGGAAGTCCCATAAAGGAAAAGATTGCCAGAAATACCATTCCCAAAATAATCTCGGGTATCATCAACGGAAGGGTTGAAAGGTAAGATATCACCTCGTTAAAACGATTAGTTGTCTTAGACATTCCGACCGCTCCAAGTGTTCCAATCACAACTGCCAGAAAACTGCTGGATAAAGCCAGAATAATACTGTTAAATAATGCTTCTTTAATTTCCCGGTCCTTCCATAATATTTCATACCAGGCAAAACTGAATCCACCCCATACAGAAGATATCTTAGAAGCATTAAAAGAATAAAATACCGTTACTATAATTGGTATATACATCAAAAACAAAATAACTGCCAGATAGATGACTGGTAACTTTCTTTGCTTTTTCTTTTTTCTCATACCAGCCCCTCCAAATCTTTTGTGCGGAAAAGCTTGCGATAAATACTGATCAGTATAGATGTCAAAACCATGAGTACAACCGACAGTGCTGCCGCAAAAGGAAGATTACGTCCTTTCGTAAGCTGTTCCTGAATCACACTTCCAACTAATACTATCTTATTTCCACCAAGAATGTCTGCAATAAAAAATAGTCCCATGGACGGTATAAATGTTAATATAATACCGGACATAAGTCCCGGTAACGTAAGAGGAAAAGTAATGGTCCAGAAAGCCCTTGTCCTGCCTGCTCCAAGATCTCTTGATGCCTCAACCAGGTTCCAATCCATCTTTTCCACACTCGCGTATACTGAAAGGATCATAATAGGTAATAGGGCATATACCATTCCTGTTGCAACTGCCGGATAAGAATACAATAATTTCAATGGTTTCTCTGTAATATGTAAATTCATAAGTATGATATCAAGCACCCCATTACTCCGGAACAAAATAATCCATCCATACAAACGAATCAGAGAACTGGTCCAAAATGGAATCATAAGCAGTAACATCATTCTCTTTTTCCATTTTTCGCTTAGCTGACCCATATAATATCCAAACGGATATCCGAGCAGTATAATCGCACTTGTTGATAAAAAGGCCAGTTTCAACGATTCTTTAAATGTATTTAAATATAGAGGCTCCAATATTTTTTTATAATTGCCCATGGTAAAATCCATTACCACGCCCCATACTTCCGCACGGCTCATAAAACTTAAAATAACCATATAAACAAGGGGAAATGCCACAAAAATAATAGTAAATGCATAGATAGGAACCATGGTCAGGATAATCCACTTGCTACGTCTCGTTTTCATATTTATACTTTACTCCCAATAAAAGCTCTTAATTGATGTTTTCAACTTTTGAATTTTCTATAAAATTCGCAACAAATTCCGTCGCCGGTGATTCATAAATCTCTTTCGGCGTTCCTATCTGCTCTATCCTGCCTTCATTCATCACTACAATTCTGTCAGACATAGCAGCCGCTTCCTCCTGGTCATGCGTGATATAGATGAATGTAATATTTAACTTCTTCTGCAAACGCTTCAATTCTACCTGCATCTGTCTTCTAAGCTGCAGGTCCAGTGCTCCAAGCGGTTCATCCAATAATAATATCTTAGGATTATTGATAATGGCTCTTGCAATTGCAACTCTTTGCTTTTGTCCGCCGCTTAATTCTGACGGCTTCCGCTTTCCATAACCTTCCAGTTGCACAAGAGACAATGCTTCTTCCACGCGCACTTTGATCTGCGGTTTTGATACGTTTTTTATTTTTAATCCATATCCTATATTATTCTCAACTGTCATATGAGGAAACAAGGCATAATTCTGAAAAACAGTATTTACCATTCTTTGCTCGGGTTCATATGTCGTTACCTCTTCCCCTTGCAAAAAAACGGCTCCTTCATCTGCATCTTCAAGGCCCGCAATGATCCGAAGTGTTGTTGTCTTCCCGCATCCGGAGGAACCAAGAATGGTAATAAATTCACCTTCCTCTACCAGCAGATCTATTCCCTTTAAGACCTCTACCTTATCAAAGTTCTTTTTTATGTGCCTCAATTCTAAAATAGGAACTCCCATTTCGCTCCTGCCTTTCTCCACGATTCATTGCTATCACTATATCACAAAAATAAATTGTATACAATTAAATTTTTATAAAATATGGAAGATTCTTCCTAGATGACATATTCCATCGTTTCTATCGTTTGTCTTGTTTTTTTGTTATAAATCAGCATACATTCCCGTTGCTGCAGTTTACCAAGTGCATAATCATTCTCGCTTTCCCGGTTCAGGACTTCATATGCAATCTTACGGTTCCTTCTTTTGGGTTCGTTTGCAATCATTTGGATTCCTCTGTCCTTAAACGGATTTTTTCTATAATAAGGATCAAATGCGGATACCTTTTTTCCATCCATTCCTGTCAGCAGTATATAATGCCAGCCGCCAAGCATCACACGGACTACTGCTACACCTCCCTGCTGCAGGC
>JAEWWQ010000015.1 GCA_023458855.1 Bacillota bacterium | reverse complement strand
AGATGTGGTTCTTTCACATCTTAGAATTACTTCTCACGCTCCCTGCCAATAAAACACATAGAATTATCACCATTGCAGGAATGACGAGATTACCTGCACCAAATATACACAGGCTGACAGCTGTACTGATAATTCCAATCATTCCGTATGCTCTGTTTTCTTTATTCTTCATTTGCTCCAGAAACAATACTACAAATAACGCTGTTAATACAAAGTCAAGACCTTTTGTATTAAACAAAATCAGATTCCCCACTACACTTCCAAGGAATGTTCCGATAACCCAATACAGATAATCTAATAATGAAATGGTAAAATAGAAATATTTTCTATTGATTCCCTCCGGCGGATTGACACTGGATGCAATGGAAAATGTCTCATCACATAATACATAAATCAGGAATCCTCTGATTTTTCCCAGTCCTTTATATTTATCCAACATCGAAATCCCATAAAATAAATGCCTTGCATTTACCATAATGCTTAATAAAAATGCCTGAATCGGATTGAAGGCTGTCGTAAGTAATGTAATTGCAACAAACTGCATACTTCCGCAAAATGCAATAGCACTCATAAGAACTGCCCACACAACTCCATATCCCTTTGTCTGCATCAATACCCCATAAGCCATTCCCAATACCAGAAATCCCGTTAGTACCGCTACTGTATGTGGAAATGCCGCCTTAAATGCCTCTCTGAACACTGCTTTTCGTTTTGTCATTTTCTCATTGTGCTCCCTATTCTCATACTGTATAATATAATAAACGAACGTAAAATATATATGTAATTTATATATTACGTTCGTTCGTTATAATTGTCAATCACATATTTGACAGAATTAGAAAGGCATGGTCTATTTTGATGGATATCAATCAAATTATCGCTGAAAATTTAAAAAGATTAAGAACAGAGCGGAATCTTAGCTTAGGGCAACTCTCTACTCTTAGTGAAGTAAGTAAAGTCATGCTGTCACAATTAGAAAAAGGTGAGACGAATCCCACCATAAATACAGTCTGGAAAATTGCAAATGGGCTAAAAGTCCCTTATACTTCACTTTTAGAACAGCAGGACCAGGAAACTAATGTCATAAAAAAAACTGATATTACCGTACAAAATGATGAAAATAATCATTATCACCTGTATTGCTATTATCCCACTACACCAGAACGCAATTTTGAGTATTTTCAAGTTGAACTGGATGTCGGATACAGCCACGCCTCAATTGGACATTCCGAGAAATCACAGGAATACATCATGGTACTGGAGGGTGAACTGACTTTGACTGTCAACAATCAGACTTACCGATTGCAGGAAAATGATGCAATCAGTTTTCTTGCTTCCTGCCAACATAGTTATTCCTCAACCGGAACAAAAACCTTGAAAGCTGCGCTTACTATTTATTATCCAGTTTAGTGTCTTCTTTCTAACTAAATATAATTTATTTTTTCTTCCATAGCAAAAGTTCGTTTTCAAAATCCACTTCCAGCCTCTCATGATCCTTTAACCAAGACAAATAGGAACGGACAGTACTTCCCACAAGTACATACTGTTCAAAATTCATCACCAATTCATACTTTTGAAAAAGAGCCTGTAAAATGTGTTCAAATATACACGGTGTACTGCATATGTTTAGTATTTCATCTGCTATTTCATGAACCTTATCGATATTCTTTTGTGCCAAAGAGGCAATTTCTTCTGTAACATCTGCATGCGACGGTACGAATGTCTTTGCCTTCATCTCTTTTATCTGTTGAAGACTATTCAGATATGCAGTTACATCATAGATAAATCCAATCTGATATTTTTGAAGTGTTTCTTCGCTGGATAAACAATCTGCCAGAAATACAACATCATCCGGTGTTCTGTATCCTGCCATATCAAAAAAGTGTCCTGGTAATGGTATCATATCCATTCCGTCCGGCAGGTCCTCTTCTGTCAGATTCTTTGTCTCACTCGCCTGCGCCATTAAGAACTTATGCTGTAAATCCTTTGGCGGATATCCGCCATACAAAAAAGAAGGCTCTAATATTGGGTGATTGGTAAAGTCTGCCTCTATACCCGGTGCAAATATCGTACAGTTACTCTGTCCCTGCAGATATTTATTCCCGCCGATATGATCAGCATTGGAGTGTGTATTATAAATACTTCTTAACTTCCATCCATGTTCTTCCAAAATTTTCCTGACTTTCCTTCCGGCATCCTTATCATTGCCGCTATCGATGAGAACCACTTCCGAATTTTCCAATTCCACAATTCCAATCTTAGCCGGACAATTGATATAATAGGTGTGCGCTGCTACTTGTACTAATTCAAACATATATTATTCTCCCTTTTACTAAATGATTTGCATCAATCAATCTGAACCAAGTATATTATCCCTATTCACTTAATGCAATCATAATTTCCATTACAAATCCGTCCCGGACATTCATTAAATAATAGAACTCATCTTACTCCTCCTAATTTACGATAGCATTATGCGTACGTGTCATATTAGGATTAGTATAGATGAGTTCTATGTATTAATCTTTAATGATATCCTATTAAATTCTTATCAAATTATTAACGGTTTCTATTTATTGGATTGAAACATCCTGTAATATTGTATTGGTAATACTTGCAAGATTCTGAGTCTGAGCACCGGTCATTTCATTGACACTTGCATTGCTTTCTTCCTTCTGTTCACTTTCATCACTATCGCTGTTCTGTCTGCTTGCAATCTCTTCATCATATTCCTGCTTTGTAATCTCACCATTCTGATACATTTCCAGCAAGTCTGCTTCCGAATATTGGCTCAGATCGCTTGTTGATGAAGTATCGTCTGTATCCGTTGATTCTGATACGATCGCTGCGGCTGCTGTCTGTTCCGTACCGGAAGATTTTGCTGCTGATGCGCCTTCCTGACTAATCGATACCGTATCCCCATCTTTTGAAGTAGCTGAATATGATTCTGATGATGCCGTCTTTGTCTTTTGTGTTACGGTAGATTCACTGGTTTCTTTTTCTTCTTGCGTCTTCTCCTGGACATTTGTCTCTGCCTTCTTATTCTGTATACTAAGTGTTCCAAATGGATTACTCGTTGCATTTCCTAACTGCACATTCATATGAATCCCTCTCTTTCTCTGTCGTTGATATTTTTTACTGCTTTCCTATATACCATATCATTTTTTCAAATAATTAACAGATTTTGGATTGATTTTTCACATATTTTTCACGTAATCTTCACAATTAGCTTTTTATTTCATCCAATGCATAATACCGCTTATTTCCTTTGCTTTAGCAAATATCTCATCTACGTGAGTCTGCAGATATGTTTCCAGTTGTTCGATTTCTTCTCTGGTAAAGCCCTTCTGCTTCTCTATAATACCCTCCGGTACAATACCCTCTGCAAATTTTTCTCCCTTTGAATCCGCTTCTTCAAAAGTAACTCTGACAATCTGCTTATTATCTTTATGTAACAAACACGAATAAATAAGATTTAATTGATCCATATATAGTATCCTCCTCCATCTTAGTGCCTTTCAATTTTATCGGTCTCTTTCTTACCTTCCATAATGCTTACTGTAATGAATATAATTAATCACAGCCCGAATGGATTCATCTAAAAAAAGTGTAATATAATTTGTGAAAAAAGCATAAACCTTGTATCCTGATTCGCCCGGATTGCACTTCCAATTACCACATTCAAAGATTTTGGGAGCATAATAATTCCGGTAACAATCAAAAATGGAACTGTCTGATACTATCTGCAGATTATCTTTTGCGAAGTTCTGCATAGGAAGATTCAAATAATGGCTTTACCCACTGATACTGGCTGTCATCCGGATATTCTCTGTAAGCACCTTCCGTCATCATTGTCAGATATAGTAAGACATCATACCAATAAATACGCTGCATTTCCGTATCTGTAAGTTGTTCTTTTCCAAATCCCCGCAGGAAGTCGGCCGTTCTTGTATGTCGGCGAAAACGGTCATCCAGGAAAGCTTCTCCCCACATAGCACGCTCCCAGTCAATGATTCCGCTTACATGTCCCTGATGGATAAAAATATTTCCTTCCCACATATCCCAATGAACCAACACCGGTTTCGTTACTTCATCGAAGCACTTCTTGTCTTTCTTTAATTCTGACAGAATATCCTGTGCAGAATACCCGATATTAACACTTTTGGCTTCCGCATCCCGTAAGACTCTTGCAATCATAAGGAATACCGTATCAAATAACTGCTCTGTCCAATGCTCCTCATCAGCGAGCAGACCAAACTTTTTCCCTTGTATAGATGCTATTTTCTGCTCAATTACACCTACTTCATAATCCAGCTCTTGTATTTCCACCTGCTCCAGATTCTGTTTACAGGAAAAATAACTTTCACCCTCCATCACTTCCATAAAAAAATATGCACTGTCACAAATGGTACAGGAATCATCATAAAAATATACCTGCGGGACAGGAATATCCGTTTTTTCACCAGCGAGTTCCATGGCATCTACTTCCGCTCTCATCATGTTCACTTCATTGGATAGAAGTGAATGCTTATCCTTCGGTGCAATTTTTAATATCGTTTTACTCCCATCCTCAAGTGTAACAAAATAAGCTACATTACATAGGCCCTCTGTCAGTTCCTCCGCTTTTAACATTTTTTTCCCCAAGAATGCTTTTGCTGCCATTCGTTGAATAGTATCCTCTGACTGTCTGTTTTTTGTTATCCCCATTTTCCTTCCTCCAACACGGTATTATTTTGGTGCTTTTACTTTTGCAATTAATTTCATTCTATAACTTATTGGTGCCATTTTTAAAAGTCGATTTCCGATTCCAGGGATACTCACTTCTTTATTTTGCATCAGTCTTTTGTATGCATAATCTGCCACTTCTTCTGCTGGCATCGCGTATTTAGGAGTCGGTTTTCCTTCTTTTCTGAAAAAGTCTGTTTTGGTTGCTCCCGGGCAAAGCACACATATTTGCACGCCATTTTTTATAGCTTCAAACCTGACTGCTCTGCTATAATTAAGTACAAAAACTTTACTTGCATGATACGATGCTGTATAAGGTCCCGGTTGGAAAGCTCCTGTGGAAGCAACATTTAATATTTTTCCTGATCCTCTCTGATACATATCCGGTAAAAATAGCTTCATAAGCTCTACCGGAGTTATCATATTCAAGACCAGCATTGATTCATCCTTTTGTAAATCGATTTGCTCTGCCGCACCTGCCAGACCAAATCCTGCATTATTGACTAATACCGAAATTTCAATTCTAGCATCTCTTATTTTGTCGTATAAAGAAATAGCTGCACCAATGGCACTCAAATCCTGCTCGTACGTTTTTACCGGTATTGAAAATTCCTTTTCCAGTTTTTCTTTCGTACTTTTCAGTCTCTCCTGACTGGAAGATACAATTACTATCCCATAGTGATTACTTGCAAATTTTCTTGCAAGCTCATAACCAATTCCGCTGGTTCCTCCTGTTATTAACACATATTTCATATTTCTACTCCTTTCTTTTC
>JAEWWQ010000014.1 GCA_023458855.1 Bacillota bacterium | reverse complement strand
ATAACTGATTTCATAACCTTATCTCCCATCACGTATATTCTGCTTTATTCCGGAAATTCCAGTGTGATTTTTCCTAACTTTCCAGTTCTGAATTCATCTATCAGAATCGCCGAAACTTTCATTATGTCAAGCTCCTTGCCCCGCATATAACAGTGTCTTTTAATTGCAATTTCCTGCAAGACTAAAAAAGGATCCATATTCTCCGAGTCTATTTCAAAACGTTCTTTTAATAAAGCAGGATATTGAACCTTTAAAAATTTAATCAGATCAATTGCCAATTCATCAATATGAAGTATTTCATCATTGATAGAACCAATAAAAGCAAGCTTCATACCAACGTTCTGATCTTCAAACCGTGGCCACAAAATTCCAGGCGTATCTAACAACTCAAGCATTCTATTCAGACGAATCCACTGCTTTCCTTTTGTTACACCCGGCTTATTGCCAGTCTTGGTACATGCCTTTCCTGCAAATGCATTAATAAAAGTGGATTTTCCTACATTAGGTATTCCAACCACCATAGCTCGCACCGGTCTGTTTAAGATTCCTCTTTTTCTGTCTCTTTCAATCTTTTCTTTACATGCTTCCTGTACAACTCCCTGAATAGACTTAATCCCGCTTCCAGACTTAGCATTCATTTCAACAACATAATATCCCTTTTCTTTGAAATATTCCATCCACAATTTGTTATATTTACTATCAGCAAGATCCGATTTGTTTAATAATATAACACGTGATTTATTCCTTCCTAACTGATCAATATCAGGATTACGGCTACTAAGCGGAATTCTGGCATCAACCAATTCAATAATCAGATCAACCAGCTTAATATTCTCTTCCATCATTCTTTTTGCTTTGGTCATATGACCTGGGTACCACTGATAATTCATACTGTAATTCTCTCTTATCCTAGTTTTTATTGCGCTACTTTATCAATCCGAGACCGCTGTCTCCTGATGCCATCTTAAACCACGCCTTTCCTAATATCGTGTCCCGCTTAATCCCCGCAATATTTCCCGATCTGCTGTCCTCACTGCTATTTACATTATCCCCAAGTACAAAATATTCATCCATACCCAGTTGCAGCGGATTCTCCGCAATTCCAGGATCTGCGATTTTGTCATATGCTATATCATCATACAATACATCATCAACATAGATTTTTCCCTCTTTGATCTGTACTGTTTCTCCCGGCAATGCAATGACTCTTTTCACATAATAATGTGAATTACGATTACCATTAGGCAAGAACACGATAATATCCCCTCTTTTAGGCGATGAAATCTGATAAACAAATCGATTGATCAATATCTCCTGACCATTATACAGATTAGGTTCCATGGAAACACCAATCACACTCGTTCTCAGTCCAAATGCATATACACTGACAAATGCCAAAAGTATAGAAACGGCAATGCAAAAAGCCATATGTAATACTTCCTTTACCATGGAACTATTTAATTTTCTTTTTTTCTTATAAAAACTTAATCCCTTTTGTCTTTTTGACATTTTTTCTCTTCGTCGCTCACATTTCCATTTACTAATATACTAGAAACAGTATATCGTAAAAGTATGCAATTGTCATCCCCGCTAAGCAAAAAAGAGGGACAAGGTACCCTAAAGTACTTGTCCCTTAAATCTCTATGCTGTCTCGAATTATTTTACCAATTCTTTGACTTTAGCTTTCTTACCGATTCTGTCTCTTAAGTAGTTCAGTTTGGCTCTTCTGACTTTACCTTTTCTGACAACTTCAACCTTTTCTACATTTGGAGAATGCATCGGCCATGTTTTTTCAACACCAATTCCATTTGAAGATTTTCTTACTGTGAAAGTAGCTCTGTTGCTGCCACCCTGTTTCTTTAATACAGTTCCCTCGAAAATCTGAATTCTTTCGCGGTTACCTTCTTTAATCTTACCATAAACTTTAACAGTATCACCTACGTTAAACTCAGATATTGTTTCTCTTAATTGTTCAGCTTCGATTTCTCTAATAATTTCGTTCATTTTTTATCTCCTTATACTCTTGGACGTTCTTAATACATTTTGTAACAGCGGACCATCTCTTTCTCGCAACGTTAATACGATACCATACTCTTTCCATAAATGCAAGTATTTTCTCTTAAAACCTTTTCTGACTATTTGATATTTTCTAAACTTTTCATATACTTCTCATAGAGGTCTGGCCTTCTTTTCCGAGTTCTCAAAATCGACTGCTCCAATCGCCATTTTGCAATATTTGCATGGTGCCCTGACAGTAAAACTTCCGGTACCTTTTTGCCCTTCCACTCCTCCGGTCTTGAATACTGTGGATACTCTAACAAATCTCCAGCAAAAGATTCCGTTTCTGCTGACTCTTCATTACTTAGGACTCCTGGCAACAATCTTGATATTGTATCAATCATAACCATTGCCGGCAATTCCCCGCCAGTTAACACATAATCACCAATCGACACGTAATCCGTTACAATCTCCTCTAACACCCTGTCATCAATACCTTCGTAATGTCCGCATAAAAAGATTAGTTCCTCTTCCTGTGCAAATTC
>JAEWWQ010000013.1 GCA_023458855.1 Bacillota bacterium | reverse complement strand
GCATGAAGCACCCCAGGCCGCTTTAATTTACTGACGCTCTGCCAGCTGGTAGCTGACGGACAGGACTCCATCAATAGATATGGCTTCATTTTTATGCTTCTCATCTTGTCATGTTCCATCGCAGAATCTACAGCAGTCTCAGAATCTGGTCCTTTATGCCACGTCGGATAATTATCCCATGATATCACGTCCACCAAATCTTTGAATTTATAATAATTCAGACTATCATGATTATACATAAGATTCGTAGTAACCGGCTTGGAATTTCCATTTTTACGTACAGCGGCAATCTCTGCACGTGCAAAATCTATTGTCTGTTCCGTTACAAATCTTTTCCAGTCAAGCGTTAATGCATGTAACAATGTTTCACCGCGATTGGAAGGGGCTTCAATTTGTTCAAAGCTTTGGTACTTGTGACTCCAAAAGATAGTGCACCATTTATCATTCAATTCTTCAATGGTGTGATATCTTTTTTTCAGCCATTTTCTGAATTCCCGCTGGCACAGCGGGCAGTAACATGTTCCTCCATATTCGTTAGATATATGCCACATAATTACACCTGGATGTTCTCCAAGCCGATTTGAAAGTTGTTCGTTGATGGAAGCAACTTTTTTACGATAGATTGGAGAGGTATAGCAATGGTTATGCCGGAATCCAAAAAAATTACGGTGGCCTGTTTCATCTACCCGCAATACTTCCGGATACTGATCTGCTATCCATTTGGGTCTTGCGCCGGATGGAGTCGCCAAAATTGTAGAAATCCCATTCTGATACAGATTATTTACTATTTCCGCAAGCCACTCTAATTGATACTCATTCTCTCTTGGTTCTAATATTGACCATGCGAAGATACCAAGTGAAACCACATTAATATGAGCCTCTTTCATATATACAATATCTTTTTCGAGAATATCCGGTCTGTCAAGCCATTGTTCCGGATTATAATCTCCTCCGTATAATAGCCGTCCATACTCTAATTGTTTATTCATATCCAGTTCCTCTCGTATAATATCTATTTTACAGCTCCTGTAATACCTTCCGCAAAGTTCTTCTGCAATACAAAAAAGATAATAATGGTAGGAATGCTGCAGAGAAATACTGCTAACATCAGCATTCCATAATCCGTAAAATATCCTTCTTTCAGATTGGAAACAAGCATTGGCATTGTTATGCTCGTCGCATCTGACATAATGACCTTTGGCCATAAATAAGAATTCCACGCATTCATAAAAGTAATTGTCATCGCCGCTGCATAGGTCGATCTCATCGTTGGCATGAACATCTTGAAGAAAATCGACAGCTCACCAAGTCCATCAATTCTTGCTGCTTCCATAATATCATGTGGAAAAGAACGTGCACTCTGTCTGAACAGCATAATCAGGAACGGCGTAGAAATTGTAGGTAATACAAATCCCATTGTAGTATTTAACAATTTTGCGCTTGAGAACATCTGAAATAAAGGAATCATTGTTGCTGCAAACGGTACCATCATTGCAAGTAAAATAATTGACATAACCGTATCCTTGCCCCTGTCATGGTAAATCTCAAATCCATATCCGGCAAGGGAACAGATAAGTAATGAAAAAATTGTTAAAATAGCGGCATATTTAAATGAATTAAACATAGCCGTTGCAACATCCTGATTGGCTACCAGATTCTTAAAATTCTGGATTAAATAGGTTCCCGGAAGTAAAGTTCCGGCTATTACATCCGTACTTGTATTGGTTGCTGATATGGCCATCCATAAAAGTGGAAAAATTGAGACAATTGATACCACCGTTAAAAAAGCATACTGACAGAATCTTTTCAATTTAATCACGCTTATCACCTACTTTCATTTGAATAAATGCCATGGTAGCAACTAAGATCAGAATTAAATATGACATTGCTGCCGCATACCCAAAATTCGGTACATATTTAAATGACATATTGTATATGTAATGTGACATAGTAATCGTAGCATTTGACGGTCCTCCATTTGTCAGGTTCACAGACTCATCAAATAACTGCAGTGTTCCATTTGTTGACATAATTGCCGTCAGCAGAATCGTCGGCTTTAATAATGGTACCGTAATCTTACGGAAAATCATGAGCGGGGAAGCACCATCGATCTTTGCGGCTTCATAAACAGAATATTCTATATTCTGTAATCCGGACAAATAAAATACCATATTGTATCCTGTCCACCTCCATACTAATGCGATGATAATAATGGCTCTTGCACTATTGGGATGTGCCAAAAAATTATATCCTGTATTTAAAATTCCCATCTTAATGAGAACTGTATTTACGAATCCATCAACTGCAAATAGAGATCTGAAAATAATTGCATAGGATACAAGAGATGTTGCACAAGGCAGGAAAATTGCCGTGCGGAACAATCCTTTGCATCTTAAATGTTTATCATTTAACATAGAAGCCAATATCAAAGCCAATATCAGCATAATCGGCACCTGGATAATCAGATACAGAAAATTATTTTTGAGTGCCTGCATGAATACGCCGTCCTGAAACATCCTTATATAATTGTAGGTTCCTGCCCATGTCAGTTTGGCACCTACACCCGTTTTAAAAGAAAGCAGAAGCGCTTTTATCATTGGCAGAAAACTCATTACTGCTATCAACAATGCTGCCGGTGTTAAAAATAACCAGCCTGTTACGTTATGCTTTTTATTTAAGCTCATTTTTTTTCTAGGCTCGCCCACTGTAGTGCCTCCTTTTTTTATAAATGGGGAACTTTCCAAAGGAAGTTCCCCATATAGACTTCTATTTGCCCATTGCAAAGTTTACTGTATCTTCTGCTGTCTTAAGTTCTGCGTCAACATCTCCGCCTGCTACCACATTCGTAATTGCGACTGCAACTGCGTCACGTGCTTCATAATAGTAAACGCCGGTATTGTTGCTCGGTGTCTTTCCTGCAAAGTCCGTAATCTTTGAGAATACGGTGTCTCCGCCAAAGAATTCCGATGGCTGTGCATATACGTCTGAATCTGAAGCTGGTAAGTAAGTTGCAAGTGCACCTGAACTTGGAAGAATGTTTTCATAGAATTCTACACTTCCTGCAAAAGTACTATTCAGGAAATCTACTGCAAGATCTGTATTCTTGCAATTTGCTGTAACTGCCCAGCTGGAGCCACCGTTATT
>JAEWWQ010000012.1 GCA_023458855.1 Bacillota bacterium | reverse complement strand
ATTCTTCTCATGAGTGCAGAGTCATCAACTACCAATATTTTTTTCATATTGATCATTCCTTTTCTCTTTGTCTGTGTTTTCTCTCTTCCTCAAAAATATATCTGATAATTTCTTCTCTTTCCGCTTCTGTTATGTTTACATATTGCAGACGATGTTCATAATCTCCCGGTCTGTTCTCCAATTCTTTATTATTCAATATTTTTCCTACAAGATTATACTCTTTTGTATTTCCATTAACAATCAGCTGGTATTTACAATATACAAGGCTGCCAACTTCATACAGACAATCTGCAACAAAACGAATTCCGCCACCACTGATATCAACGATTACACTTCTCTTTAATGGTAAACCCGGCACCAAAAAATCTCTCTCTTTTTCAACTGCTTCCATTTCTTCTTCCTGAAGGGTCCGTGTATCCATTTCTAATGCACAGCTAAATCTATAATATTCTCTGCGCTGGAATTTACGAAGATTGCTCGTAAGTTCCAGCACTAATATATATACATTATTACTCTTATAACGGTCAATAATCCTTGCAAAACATTGGAATAGTCCGGATTTTGCATAAAAATACATATCATATTCTTCCTCCACCGGAAGTAATATCAATTTGGTTTTTTCCATCGGCATCGTAATCTCCAGCCTATCCTCTGACAAGATATCAAACACTTTGCTGAAATATACTTTTTTGTTTATTTCATAATTACTTCGATTTCCTCTCGCTACCAACTGTAGTTCAATTCTTTCTCCCGGCAAAATATACTTTGATAACATCTCCAAGTTTCCTTATCCTTTCTGTTTTCCTGCTACGATATGTGAGAAAAAAGCAGCCATCCCTCTTTTTTGCAATGTTTGGTTCAATTCCTTATTGCATAAGGTAGCTGCAATGTTTTCAAAAGCTTTTGTTGATTTTGCACCCGGATTCTGGACTGAGACTGGCATCTGCTGCATAACCGCCTTTGCAAGTTGTGTGTCCTGAGGTATCGAACCAAGATAAGATATTGGTAACTTCAGATACCTGTTCACAACAGCATTTAACTTATTGAACAATGATTTTCCTTCCTCTTCTGTTTCCACCCGGTTAGCAATCACCTTTACCTGTGATGCTTCTTCCTGGAACCTCGGATGCCTGTTCAGTGCCTTTAACAGTGAGTAGGAATCGGTGATGGAGGTCGGTTCCGGAGTTGTTACCAACAATATCTCTCCGCTGGCGACCAGAAATTCCAGTACTGCATCAGAAATACCTGCGCCTGTATCTATAATAATTACATCGGCAATTGCATCCAATTCTGCAAGATTTTGAATAATATATGTTAAATAATCCCTGTTCAGGTTCGAGAGTCCCGCAATCCCGGAGCCACCCGATATAAATCCGACTTCTGCAGGCCCCCATGTTATGATTTCCTTAATGTTTTTTCCCTGATAAATAAGATCACATAGATTATGTTTTGGTACGGTTCCGAACATAATTTCGATATTAGCCAATCCAAAATCGGCATCCAGAATAATGACTCTTTGTCCCATTTTACGAATCTGTACTGCAAGATTAATTGCAGTATTAGACTTTCCAACGCCGCCCTTTCCGCTTGTAACAGTAATCACTCTTGCCAAAGGTCTTTGCGGCTGGCTGTTCATTTTAATTATATTTCTTAACTGTGCTGCCTGATCCATCCTTTTCATCTCCAATCATGAATTAACGCTCTCCACTTAACAATAGCCTTACCGTGTTCTGTGGATTGAAGGTTGCAATATCATCCGGCACATTCTGTCCGCATGTAACATAAGATAAAGATGCTCCTGTGTATAATTTCAGATTCAATAAATTCCCTAATTTCATTGTTTCATCTAATTTTGTAAATATCAGCTTATAATTCGTCATTGCTGTATAAGCATCTGCAATATTGGTTAAATCACAATATTTCGTTGCCGCACTAAGTACAAGAAAAACTTCTTTTTCAAGCTGTTCATCTACACAATGAATCAATTCATTCACATTTTCTTTTAATGTGATATTACTGCAAGAATGACCTGCAGTATCTACAAAAATATAGTCATATGCCTGAAAATCCCTAAATGCTGCCTGTGCATCCTCTGTAGAATATATTACCCGGAACGGGACATCCAGAATATTTGCATATGTTCTTAGCTGTTCAGCCGCTGCAATACGGTAAGTATCGGCAGTTAACAATACTATCTTCTTCTTTTCTTCCACGCTGAACTTAGAAGCAATTTTAGCAATTGTCGTTGTCTTCCCAACTCCTGTAGGTCCTACAAAAAATATAATTTTGGGTCCTTCTTTTGCCGGCA
The DNA here is from genome assembly GCA_023458855.1 of Bacillota bacterium. Lineage (GTDB taxonomy): Bacteria > Bacillota > Clostridia > Lachnospirales > Lachnospiraceae > SZUA-378. The sequence continues at coordinate 3,854 of JAEWWQ010000012.1, read as the reverse complement.
GGATTTCTTCCGGTTTTCCGAACTTTAAGATCATCTTCTGATAAATATTGGACAGAACATAGTCAATCGGCATATTAGCTTTACTGTTCTTCTCGGCTTCATCAATAATCTGATTTGCGTATTTCTCACTCACTTCATTACTGAGCATCGTATTATACAAAAGCTGCATAAATACAACCATCTCATCAGGCTCTTCCTCAGCGGAATCCACACCTGATTCTTTCATTGCGCTTTCATTGGGCTTATGCAACTGCTGCTCAATCAGTAACTGAATACTATCCAGTTTCTCTTCCAGCATACTGCCTGAACTTTCCTCTTCGAAAATTTCGTTCTTCTTACTATCTTCTTGTTTTGACTGCCCGCTCAAGACCGGTCCGTTCTTTATTGTATCATTTTTTAAAATTTCCTTTGTAATGGATGCAAAAGGACTTTTTGTGACAAGTGCATCACCCGCTATTGCCTGAAAAGAAGGCGCATTGTTCTCTTCCTCTAAAGCAACTGTTACTTCTACTAATTGCGGCTTCAAGAAACGAAATATCCCTTTTTTCTTTAGCTTCTTCACATTCATGACGACCACATTCTGTCCCAATTCTTTTTTTGCCGTCTCTATTGCTTCCTCTTCTGTTTTCCCCTGAAACTTCTTAATTATCATTATGTTGTCACCATCCCAACAGATTGTAATTCAATATTTGACTCTATCTCATTGTAAGATACTACAATTAAGTCTTTAAAATAATCTCCAGTCAAGCGTTTAAAGTACATTCGCACAATTGGCGAAGTAATCACAATTGGATTTTTTCCTAAATTCTCTAATTTTTTTGTTTCCTTTTCTACGGAAGCCATAATTGCCTTTGTTTTCTCCGGGTCCAGCGTTAAATAAGCACCCTGCTCCGTTTGTTTTACGCTTCCCATAATTTCCTGTTCCAGCTTAGGATCTATGGTAACAACACTTGTTGTCTCATTGGCAGGAAAATATTTACTTGATATTGCACGTTTCAGACTTTGTCTTACATACTCCGTCAAAATATCGGTATCCCTTGTGGTAGAAGCATAATCGGCCAGAGTTTCAAATATGGTAAGCAAATCTCTGATAGAGATACCTTCTCTTAATAAATTCTGCAGAACCTTCTGAATCTCCCCAAGACCCAACGTCTTTGGCACCAGTTCCTCCACCAGGGAAGGATTGCTTTCTTTCAGATTATTAACAAGATTCTGCACATCCTGCCTTGTCAGCAGCTCTGCTATGTACTGCCGTATGATCTCAGTTAAATGCGTAGCAATAATAGACGGCGGATCAACAACTGTATATCCCATACTTTCGGCACGCTCCCGCTGGCCTTCGGTAATCCAGATAGCCGGTAAATGAAAAGATGGTTCAAATGTAGGAATACCCGTAATTTCTTCCTCTACAAATCCCGGATTCATGGCCATATAGTGATCAAAGAGAATCTCTCCTTCACTGATCTGAATTCCTTTTATCTTAATAATATACTGATTTGGATTCAACTGAATATTATCGCGCAAACGGATAATCGGAACCACGGTGCCAAGCTCCAGGGCTACCTGACGTCTTATCATAACCACTCGGTCCAGTAAATCTCCTCCCTGATTAACATCTGCCAATGGAATAATTCCATAGCCAAATTCAAGCTCAATTGGATCAACTTGTAAAAGAGAGGTGACATTTTCAGGCTGCCTGATTTCTTCTGCTGCGATTTCATCCGCATCTGTCTCATTTTCTATTCTGGCAACCTCTATGGTACCGGAAATCATTCTTCCCGTAATAATAAATATCAGTCCCAAAGCTAAAAATATTACTGTGTTAAGAGGTGTTACAATACCCAGACCAATAATTGTAATACCAACAAAATAAAGCACTTTAGGTACCCCAAATAACTGACTTACGAGAACCGTACCAAAATCGGCATCTTTTGATCCCTTCGTAACCAGAATACCGGTCGACAACGATATCAGAAGCGATGGTATCTGACTCACCAGACCATCTCCGATTGTCAATATTGTATATTTATTGACAGCATCTCCAATTGTTAACCCACCTCTGGTCATTCCCATTGCGATACCGCCAATAATATTAACGGCAGTAATCAGAAGTCCTGCTGTCGCATCTCCTTTTACATACTTTACCGCACCATCCATGGACCCAAAGAAAGTGGATTCTTCCTGTATCTTATCGCGCCGTCTCTTTGCCTCCGCATCTGTAATTGCACCTGTATTTAAATCTGCATCGATCGCCATCTGCTTACCAGGCATAGCATCCAGGGTAAATCTGGCCGTTACTTCAGCAACTCTTTCCGAACCTTTATTGATTACCATAAACTGAACAATAATCAGGATTATAAATACAATAATACCAATTACCAGATCTCCGCCGCCTACGTACTGCCCGAATACTTTTACGACATTACCCGGATCACCTGTTGTAAGAATTAGTCTGGTAGAAGAAATATTCAGTGCAATTCTAAAAATGGTTGTAAACAAAAGAATCGTTGGATAGTAAGACAAATCAAGAACTTCCTTTGAAAACATTGCTCCGAACAGAATTGTAAATGCCATAGAAATGTTAAATGCTAATAAAATATCCAGAAACCATGAAGGAATTGGTACAATAAGCATGATAAAAGCTGATAACACATAAATTGCCACACCAAAATCTGCCCTTTTCATCTGCCTTCTCCTCCTGTACTTATATCATAATTTTTTATACTTTACCCTGCATATGGTATACCATTGCAAGCACTTCAGCAACTGCCTGGTATAACTCAGGCGGAACCATTTCTCCGATTTCCACATTGGCATATAGCATTCTTGCCAATGGCTTATTTTCAACAATTTCAATATGATTTTCTTTTGCAACAGCCTTAATTCTCTGCGCAAGATTATCTTCACCTTTCGCCACTACAATCGGTGCGTCCGCTTTTTCCGGTTCATACTTGATTGCCACTGCAAAATGAGTTGGATTTGTAATGACTACATCTGCTTTCGGCAGATTCTGCATCATTCTACGCTGGGAAGCTTCCCTCATTCTCTGCCTTATCTTACCCTTGATCAGAGGATCGCCTTCTGCATTTTTGAATTCATCTTTTACTTCCTGCTTCGTCATCTTCATATCTTCTTTAAATTTCCATTTTTGATATGCAAAGTCCAATAACGAAACAACCAGATAGATATATGATATTTTCAAGCCCAGATTGATGGCTATGCTCCCCACCATTTCAATCGCCTGATTAAGTGATATATCATACAAAATAAATAAATAATTCCACTGTTTCTTCAGGGTAGAATAAACAACCATACTGATAATGAAAATCTTGATTGCTGATTTCAATAGTTCTATTAGCGATTTTACTGAAAATATTCTTTTTATTCCCTTTATGGGGCTCAGCTTATTAAATTTGGGCTGCAAGGGTTTTGTTGTGGGTCTCCACTTTACCTGTACATAATCTCCAATAAAAGCAACCAGAAAGCCAATTACAAATACGGGCAGTATAATTAGCAAAATACGCAATATGGTATTGGCAACAACCATTGCTATCTCATGACCGGGAATAATACCTTCCATATTTTTTACCAATTCTGGAATCAGATTATATATGATCTGAAAAATATCCCTCAGATCAGTCCCAAGCATTCCGGCCCAAAACTTTAAAATTAGGAATAATGCAGTCAGACTCAATGCGCTGCTTAATTCTTTACTCTTTGCAACATTGCCTTCTTTTCTTGCATCTGTTAATTTTTTCTGTGTGGCAGGTTCTGTCTTCTCACCGCCAGGACCGTCTTTTGCAAAGTACTGTAAATTATATTCCAAAATCACATGAATACCCTCTGTCCCATAG
>JAEWWQ010000011.1 GCA_023458855.1 Bacillota bacterium | reverse complement strand
TTGCCGTTATTTCTGCCTGCACGTTTTCCAGTTCATTCATATCATCCACATTCACATAGATTCCTGTATAAAATAACTCTTTATAAGGCTTTCCTGACGGCAGTACCGGCTGCCCCGGAATTGCTTTATTCTTAAAGGCCTTTTTCAATTGCGTCTTTAATGCATCTATATCACAAAATACGTTCCATGAATTCTCATTATAATCATCCATTGTCCCAGCTATCACTCCACAGCCTTCCACGATATATTTCTTAGGCGGCTGTACTACTTTATCTTTATCACTTGTATCCTTTGACTGATTATAGGCATCCGTATCATAGATAATAAAAAGTGGATTTCTTATGAGATCAATATCTGGTATTTTACCTGTTGACCAGTAACTTGCCCCTGTCTTACTATCATAAAAATCCGCAAGGACCTGATTTCCATAGACCAGTTCCACCTTACCTGCATTCTCTTCCGGTAATCTTCCCTCTCCAAGTTCCAGGTTCATCTTATGTAATGCATCCAGACTCATTCCCCGAATGGACATATTTGATTCGTAATTTGCGTATTTTGCGATTACGCTGATCTCCAGTATGGGAGAAGCAATCTCTACATGGGGTATCCGGGCAATCTCTTCTAATGCCGCATCATCCAGGCGCTTTTTTTTCTTATCACTTTGCGTTGCAGTATCACCGGCAGCTCCGCTTGTATTACCTGCTTCATAATAGCCATTTGTGGAGGACTCTGTTACATTAATGGTAGTTAGTCCGCCATACTTTTCTATCTGTTCCATAGAACTTTTATTTAATCCAAGGCCCAGTGATATCATGACTACAATCGATGCTGTTCCTACTACCACCCCCAATATGGTAAGAAAGGTACGGATTTTTCTTTTCCAGAGACTACTGCTGCTCATTCGTAAAAGATCAAGAATTTTCATTTTCAATACCCACCAGATCTTCTGCCAGTTCCTTTGCTTCTTTTTGCTTTTTTTTCTTTTTCTTTATAAATATAAATAATACTACCAGAATAATGATTATTACTATGACGCTAAGTACGATAATCCACGTATGATTTGAGGATTCCTCCTCGATTTCCGGCATTTCCTCCATGCTCGTATCCTCAAAATTCTCTGTGACCATTATCGTCATTTCTTTTTCTTCCGTTGTAACATTTCCAGACGCATCTTCATACGAAATGACAGCTGTAACTGTTCCATCATCCGTTGTAGCTGCTTTTCCCGTAAGCATAGCATCCACATTTCCGGTGGCACCCGGTTCTATCTTACCGACAAACGTATCTCCACCCTCAATACTGTCCCCTTTAAATGCTACTTTTGTGTTGTACAATGTCGTCTTTCCGGTATTATAAATACTGAACATGACATTGGATTGTTCTCCTACAAGAACCTCAGCAGGCGTGATTTCAGGAGAACTCGTTTCAAATTTGGATATCTGATTTACCGGGATGGAAACACTGGCAGTCGAATCATACGGATTGTATTTTTCATCCTCGTATTTCATCTTAATATTCAGAACATAAGGTTTCTGTGATAAATCTACCTTTGCAGTCATCTCAATTGAAAGATCTGCACTTCCTCCCTGCGGAATCTTATCAATATATACGGTGTTGGATCCTGACGTTGGGAGAAAAGCCGAGTAGGTTGCATTCTCATCCTTCCCTTCAACTGCCGCTTCCAGATCAAATTCTACATTTGATACCGCTGTTCTCTGAGAAGTATTTTTCACATGAACATTTAATGTAAAGGTATCTCCTGCATACACCTTCTCCGGATTCGTTTCAAATCCGGTAACAATAATTCTCGGTGTAGAAGTCTTTGTGGCATCCTCTTCACTTGTCTGGTCAATGCTGCCGCTTCCGGGTGCCCCCACCGTCTGCACATAGGTAGATAATGTCGCAGTCTCTATTGCCCCGTTGATGGTATAGGTCAGGGAAAAGTCAATCTTATAATAACCGGATAGTACGTCTTCTCTTGTCTTGAACACATACGGAACTTCTCTTCGGTTAATCATCGCAATTTCTTTGTTTGTGCTGGCCGGTAATAAATCAATAATCTGGGCATAACTGGATTTATCAATCTCAAATGGCCAGGTTTTAACTGTATTCGAGGTAACAGGAGTCACAACAATATTGGATATATTCTCTGTTCCAAGATTAATAACAGGAAGAACTACTGTAACCTCCTGTCCGTGCTGTGCCACAGGTGTTGTATAATTGTCTCCTACCGCAAGAAATTCCTTTGTGGTAGGTGCTTTATCGGATTTCTGCGCTGAAACAATAGCGGCCATCTGAGACTCTATGGCTGATACGTAAGTTGCGAGATCCGATTCAGTAATATCATAATTCGCTATGTATGCATTTGCACTGGCATATAATTTTTCAATCTTTTCTTTCGTTTCTTTTGTTACATCATTTGCAATATACAGATTACTTTTATAATTGACGAGTTGTGTATAATATTTATTTTTTGTATCCGTAGATGCATTTTCGTCTGAATCATTATCACTTACGCTCGTATCTGCCGATGCATACATCACTGGTGTTACTGGTAAAATTGCCAGAATACAAATTCCTGCTATAAATAAAATCTTAGATATCTTTTTCATTTGCTGCTCCATCCTCATAATAAACTATTCCCATCCCTTATTTTTCAATCCGATTGCCTTGTAAGGTCTTATCCTCAATCTGAATAATTCTTCCATCCCTGATATGGAAGATTCTATCCGCAAAGCCTGCCAGGTGATTATCATGTGTGACCATTACAAGTGTCTGATTCTGCTCCCGGACTACCTTCTGCATTAATTCCATTACTTCCTTGGATGTGTTGGAATCCAGATTCCCCGTAGGTTCGTCTGCAAAAATAATTTCCGGATTCACTACCAATGCCCTGGCAACGCCCACACGCTGCTGCTGTCCTCCTGACATCTGCGTGGGCCTGTGCTTTTTATGCTTCTTTAACCCTACCATATCCAGCACCTGATTTGCACGCTCTATTCTTTCTTTTCTGTCCATTCCCTGAAAAGTTAATGGAAGTGCCACATTCTCAATCGCATCCATGGTTCCCATCAGATTAAATGACTGGAAAATAAATCCGATATGTTCTCTCCTGAACTTTACCAGCTGATTCT
>JAEWWQ010000010.1 GCA_023458855.1 Bacillota bacterium | reverse complement strand
GGTCTTTCCAAGAGGAATCATATACAATTCGTATCGTACGGCTCCAGAAATAGGAGACCAAGTTGATGTAACAGAACCATTCTTGTTTAATGTTAATTTTAAATTTAAACTTTCCATGAATATCTCTCCTTATAAATTTAGATTTTACTAAGCAGTAAAAGAATTTCCTGATAAATCTTTTTCAATCAATTTATCAAGCAGTTTAATCTCCTCCGGCAATTTTCCGTTTAAGTCATTATTACTTAAATACAGGTACTCCAATTGAAAGAGTTCACCAATGGCCTTTGGTATCTTACCTCTTATATTGCGGTCTGCCATAGTAATTACATAAATTGTCGCAAAATCTTGTTTAGAATTGATTGTAGTGATGGATTTTCCTTTTAAATTAAGGATATTTTCTATTTCATCAATAAACCATGTTTGACTCTCACATTTTTCAATAAATTCTTTTGCATAATCTGTTTGTGGATTCAGAGTATAAATTTTTTCCATAATCGGATTGCTTATTTTTTTACTACCGTCAGAAATCAATGCCTCGACTCGGATTACATACGTTATGTCGGTGTGAAGCCCTGTTATCGTACATGTATTGGTCAAGGTCTCCAAAATCTTATTATTATGAATCACCTCATAGCTTTTAGCGTCATCCACTGGATTCCATGACAGTGTAATAGAGTCTGAACCTTTTTCAGTACTATGAATACCATCTAGCAATAACCTTTTTGTTCTGACTTTTAAAGTTTTGGACCATACACCCTTTGTACCTCCAATTTTAGCTCTTACTCTGAACTCGTACTCCGTGCCGGGAATAAGATTATCAATTAATGTTCTTGATACAGTTGAACTTTTCATTTTATTTAAGTATGAAACATCATATTCTGTAGCTCCCGAACAATCCGGCCATTCAATAATTATTGAGTAGCACTTAAGATTATTGTATGTCAGTTCAAAAGGTACTTGATGAATGTTATCTGTAATCTTCTTTATAGCTGGGCAAGAAAAATTTCTGGTATTCCATATATTTTTCCAATCCCATCCAATATATATATCTTTACTTAACATTTCTTCTGTCGTTCTCGCCTGTGTTTCAGGAATTGTTATTCCCGCCAGAATGCTGTCAAAATACGAATTCGTCACCGTCGTGCTCTTTTGTACGTACACAAGTCCACTGCCTCCCGTACTAATCCTTGAGTTTGTATAGCTGTTTTTGATTTTTACAAATGTCGCGCATCCTACCAAGCCACCTGTGTAAGCGCTATTAATTATTGACGATACGCTTCCCATAGCAAAGCTGTCTCTTATAACAACATCTGCATAAATCTCACCATATGCTAAGCCAATGAGACCTCCTACACGCGTATTCCCCGTTACATTCCCTGTTGCGTAGCATTCAGATATCTTAGGAGATTTGCCATATATGCGACCTATCAGACCTCCCGTATAGTCGTTTCCCTTTACTTCTATTGCTGCATAACAATGCTCCGCAGTACTATTGTTGGCCATCACACCAAACAAGCCACCTACACTATCTTTGCCACTTACCGTTCCGTTACCAGCTACGAGACAGCCGCTTATTTCACCAAATGAGACCGTACCCACAAGTCCCCCTACTTCTGTCCTACCGTTTACCGAAATATTTTCCCTCACGGAACATCCTGTGAGACTTCCTCCCACAATAGCACCTGCCAGTGTACCGGAATACTGGCCTCCCAATATGCTTATATTAACCAAGCTTATATTTTCGGTAATACAAAGTTCTAAACATCCGGCTAACGCACCTATTCTTGAAACCGACGAAGGCTGTTTTATCTCTCCATTTTCTATTACCAAATTCTTTAACTTTGCCGACTTTGCGTAGCGAAACAGACCAGTGTAGGAATCGTTGGTATTTATCTTAAAGTTCTTTATGGCATATCCATCCCCGTCAAGTCCTCCCGTAAACGGTGTGGTCGATATGCCTATTGGTGTTATCATTTCCCCATTAAAGTCGATATCCGACGTAAGCTTGTAAAATGCAGACAGATTATCACGAATACTGTTAAACGGATTTACGTCAGCAATAATAAACGGATTATTCTCTGTTCCGTCTCCTTGGACCTGCATCGCATTTGCCCGAAAAGACTCGTTACTCAAAATAGCATTTTCTTTTTCTTTTTCATCCATACAAATATTCTCCTTACTTATTTTATTTAGCCGGCTACAAAATAGAAAAAGAGAGCGAATCAGAAAATGTAAACTATGATACAGAATTAAATTATTTTTTTTAGTTGACTGGAATAAGTCACCAATCTCAATTTGCTTTTTCAAGTTTACATTATCTTTTAATATTTCTTTCTTATTTTTTATACATGTACAAAACAATAATAATGAAAGGAAATAGAAAAAAAGAATATGACATATATTACTTCTCAAAATGGTATCGAATTCTTGAAATCTTATGAAGGATGTGTGCTAAAAGCATATCAGGATGCTGTTGGTATTTGGACTATCGGCTATGGTCATACAAGCGGTGTGACTTCCGGTATGATGATAACAACAACACAGGCAGAATCATATCTGAAATCAGATCTATTAAAAATTGGAAACTACGTAAACAATTATGTAACCACTACCTTAACTCAGAATATGTTTGATGCACTTGTATCATTTACATTCAATGTTGGAGCTGGAGCATTAAAGCGTAGTACACTGCTACGTAAATTAAATCAGGGAGATATTAGTGGAGCCGCTAAAGAATTTGATAAGTGGGTATATGCAGGCAAAAAAAAACTGCCGGGCCTGGTCAAAAGAAGGGCAGCCGAAAAAGAAATGTTCTTAAATAAATGACGGTGACGATATCTGCGTTTTTTACATTAAAAGCCTGCATCGCTGCAGCTTTGACTCAAGTGATTTTCTTAATCTTTTCTTAATTCAAACCAGATGCAAGCTTATATTCTCTGAGTTCGTCTTAAAGGACAATAAATCAGTTAATATATCCATGTGTAAAAGGGGCAGAAGAAAAAATTATTCACACTGAACATTGATAAGAATACAAATAAAATGCAATTGGTAAGTTTACATTTCCAACTATTTTTTCTTTTACCCCTTTAAGGGGGAATTAGAAATGGAGAAAAAGCTGAATGAATTAATTGAAGAATATCGAAAAGGAGATGATGACCAGTTTCTATTAATTACTGAAAGATTTAGCCCAGTTATTTTAAAATATGTAAAGCTTCTATATAAAGATGAACGAGAAGATACCATATCTGAATTAAAATTATCCTTATTAGAAGCTATACACAAAATTGAATATTATAGCAATGAAGGGCAATGTTTTATATTTTTAAACAGTGCTCTAAAAAACAGATTTTTTGAATTATACAGAAAAAGCAAAAAGAAATTTGATCATGAAATGCTATTAGATAGAGATTATGATTTTTGCAGTGCCTATAATGAATACTCTGATACAGAATTAAAAGAAGACTTGAAAAAATATTTATCATATTATAACGACAAGCAAAGAAAAATTTTATTTTCCATTCACATTGAAGGGAAAAGTAATACCGAAGTTGCATCAGAGTATCATGTATCCAGGCAATATACGAATCGGATTAAAAATAAACTATGTCAGGAAATAAGAAACAAATACATTGCATGAAATCATTTTAGGAGGTTATATGAAAACAAACTTTATTAATAACAAAAGTATTATTGCTATTATAGGCGCCTGGATTGGCAATTCAATGGGATTGCTGATACCAACGCTTATGTTATTGATTACTTTAATGGTAATTGACTACATTTCCGGAATGCTGGCATCTAAAAAAGAAAGTATTGAATATCCAGACAAGCTACAATATCGGTGGAGCAGCAAAAAGAGTATTATTGGTATCTACAAAAAAATAGGTTATATATTAACAATTTTTGTTGCAGTAAGTACTGATTATTTAATACATAAATATGCTGTTGAATTAGGCCTGACGTTTACCAGCAATACACTATTTGGTCTGCTGGTCTCCATATGGTTTATTATTAATGAGCTTTTATCAATTCTTGAAAATGCTAATCGCATGGGGGTTATATTGCCAAAATTTTTAGTTAAAGTATTGGCAAATATAAAAAATGATATCGATAATAAAACTCTGTGAAGATTTGTTTCTACCATTTTTTCCATTTTAATAACAATGCCGAATTTGTGATGACTACGACAGAACCGGCATTATGTACCAATGCTCCAACTACCGGATTTAAGATACCGGTAACAGCAAGTACAATGGCAAGAAAGTTAAGTGCCATGGAAAAGGACAAGTTGCACTTGATGGTGAACATCATTCGCTTCGACAATGCAATTAAGTGAGGCAATTCTTTTACTTCGTCATCTACAAGTGCAATGTCAGCTGCGTCCACGGCAATGTCACTTCCCACACCGCCCATTGCGATGCCGACATCTGCTCTCTTAAGTGCCGGTGCATCATTAATTCCATCACCAATCATACATATCTTTTCTTTTTTCTTATGATAGTTCTCTATATAGTTCAGCTTATCTTCCGGCAGGCAATTTGCATTTACCTCATGGATTCCCAGTTCTGCAGCAATTGCATTTGCTGCATTCTCATGATCACCAGTCAGTAACACCGGCTGAATTCCTATTTTGATGAGCTGCTTTATCATTTGTACGCTTTCTTTTCTAACGGTATCGGCCAGAACAAGATAACCAGAATATTTGCCATCTATCGATACATATACAACGGTGCTGCCTTTTTGCAGATATTCACAAGCTTCCTCTTTGCATTTTTCCGGAATTGTTACCTGATTCTCTCCAAAAAGCTTTTCGTTTCCTGCAAAAACTGTTTTTCCTCTAATTTCAGCAAATATCCCTTGTCCCGGAAGCATTTGAAAGTTTTTGGTATCAAATAGCGCTTGTTTCTGCTCTTGTTGATAACTTGAAGTGATTGCCTTTCCCAGTGGATGTTCTGAAAACTGTTCTATAGATGCTGTCATACGGTATAACTCATCTCTTAAATAAACATCTGAATGGCTCTTTACATAAACTACCTTGGGCATTCCATATGTCAGTGTTCCTGTTTTATCAAAGGTAATCTTTGTAATAGAGGACAGACGTTCCAATGCATCTCCTTCTCTTACCAGAAAACCATGCTTTGTAGCGTTTCCGATTGCCGCCATTATAGCAGTGGGTGTTGCAAGCACCAGTGCGCACGGACAGAAAACTACCAATATTGTAACTGCACGGATGATCTCGCCGGTCATAACTGCCTGATTTACAGATGATGTCTGACCGGAAATGATAATTCCGTCCACCGGAACTGTTTCGCCCGGGCGTACTCGCAGAACATCTCCTACCCTGACCTGTTCTGCTGGTACCTGTTCTTCCTTCAGACCTCTGATAATACACGCAGTCTGGGGAGTCAGGTTTACCAGCTTTTCTATCCCGGCACGGGCTTTCGCAACTGTTAAATCTTCTAATAAAGCTCCCAGCTGCATAATAAAAGCAACCTCACCGGCTGCAAAATTTTCTCCGATCAGTATTGACGCAATCAATGCAAGAGACACCAGTACATCTCCTTAATACCTATAGGGGTATCGGTTTATTATACCTATGGGGGTATATGTTGTCAATATAGTAAAAGAAAAAAGAGCTGCCTTTTTATTTGATATAACTGATCAAATAGCAACTCTCTTCCTTCATCCGTTGATTATGACATATTGGCAAACCGTTCTACTGCTTTCGTAAAGCTTTCAATGGTTTTGTCTGCATCTCCATGTTCAATTCCATCTCTGACGCAATGATTGATATGTCCTTCCAATACAACCTGTCCAGCCTTGTGCAGTGCTGACTTCGCTGCATTGATCTGCGCCAGCACATCCTCACATGGCACTTCTTCATCTATCATCTTGTCAATTGCCTGTACCTGTCCGATAATCTTCTTTAATCTGCGATGCAGATTCTCTGAATCCATACATTTTATCATCCTGACACCTCCATATACCGTAAGGGGTATGCGTATATATTATCAGAAAAATCATTGATGTCAAGACTAAATCCTGCTGTCCGGTTTCAAATTTCTACCAATATTTAAAGCATGCCTCTTTGCAATCTCTGCTGTTTCCTCCCAGAAATAGTTTGAACGTGCCTTTTTCTGCTTCGTACTTCATATCCTTTGTATAGAATCGTAAATCATTTTGCGTTATCAGGAATTCTACCTCTCTGCCTTCTCCAGGTTCCAACTCGATTTTCTGAAATCCTTTCAGCTCTTTCACTGGTCTTACAACACTTCCTGTCACATCCTGAATATATAATTGAATGGTTTCTTTTCCTTTCACTTTTCCAACATTTTTAATTATAATTGATACCTTTATTCCTTTATGCTGTTCTACCGTGTCAGAATCTAATTTTATTTCACCATATTCAAATGTTGTGTAAGACAAGCCGAATCCAAATGGGTATCTTGGTTCATTCTGTACATCCTGATACTTTGAAACAAATCTCGTCTGCTGCCCCAGTCTTGCTATTGGTCGTCCTGTTTTGAATTCATTATAATACACAGGTATTTGTCCTACATTCATCGGAAAACTCATAGTAAGTCTACCGGAAGGATTTACTTCACCGTATAAAATATTCGCAAGTGCCCTCGCACCTTCCGTTCCCGGGAACCAGGCTTCCACCAGCGCATCTGCTTTGTCAAGGATATGATCTAGCAGCAACGG
>JAEWWQ010000009.1 GCA_023458855.1 Bacillota bacterium | reverse complement strand
GTATTGATTTAGCGTAGAGACAGTCTGGACCTTTTCAAATTCAGGATTATTATTTAACTCCTGATACGTATAAACATCGATTATATTTTTCAACTCGTGTACAATATATAAGAACTTTCCATCTTTTGAAAATTTAACATGTCTTGGCGCCGAATCAATCTCACTGTGAATAATATCAACTAATTTCAGCTTTCCATTTTCATGATTCAGTCGGTACACATTGGTATTGTCCGTCCCAAGATCAGCTGCACACAGATATTTATTATCTCTTGTCATTTTTACACAACTTACATGTGGTCTGAAATTCCGTTCTGCTATGCTTCCGATTCCTTTATGGAATATTTCCTCTGTTATGTCTCCGATTCCACCATCTTCATTCAATTTCAGCACGGTAATCTTTCCATCATGATATCCTGCTACAAACAGAAACTCGTCTTTATAATCAGTTGACAGATAACATCCCCGCATTCCATTGATCGATGCCTGATTGATTACTTCCAGTTCACCGCCTTTCATAACCTTGTATGCCTCTACGCCCAGATCCGTTATAGAGTATAGATACTTCTGATTATGCGAAATCGTTACATAGGAGGAATTCGTTATCTGTACTTCATCCTTCTCGATCAATCTTCCCTTTTCCATATCAACATCATATATTTTAATACCGTGATTATCGCCCATTGTATAAGTAGATACGTAAGCAACATATTTTTCTCCTGCCATTTTACGACCTCCAGACATCTGCTTTTAAAATCTTATTTCATTCTACCATAAACCTTACCTTTTGTTAATAATAATTATATTGACTTTGAGTACATTTTTAGTATAATAAATATCAGCGTTTTTAGTATAGTATAACTAAACTTTTTGTTTATAATGACTGTTTTTTTACTCTCATGATGAGGAACATTTTATGAAAATCGGAAATAAATTAAAAGAGCTTCGAATACAGAAGGGATTGACGCAAGAAGAACTTGCCGGCCGTGCCGAATTATCCAAGGGTTTTATTTCACAGTTGGAGAGAGATATTACTTCTCCCTCAATTGCTACACTTGTGGATATTCTGCAATGCCTTGGATTAGATTTAAAGGAAATCTTTAACGATACAGACGACGAACAAATAGTCATTCATGACAATGACTATTTTGAGAAAGCAGATGAAGCACTGGGTAATAAGATAGAATGGATTATTCCAAATGCGCAAAAGAACATTATGGAACCCATTCGTCTTACCTTAGAACCGGAAGGCTCCACCTATCCAGATGTTCCACATGAAGGAGAAGAATTCGGTTATGTAATTGCAGGCAGTATTTATATACACCTTGGCAAGAAAAAATATTTGGCTAAAAAGGGGGAATCTTTTTATTTTATTCCCAATACCAAACATTATATATCCGCACATTCCAAGACTGGTGCTACAATCATCTGGGTCAGCACTCCGCCAAGCTTTTAATATAATAATCCATACTCACAGGAGGCACTTATGAATAACAAACTAATTGATCTTGTTCATATTTCCAAGTCCTACGGTTCTAATATCGTATTAGACGAAATGGATCTGTACATACGTGAAAATGAATTTCTAACATTATTGGGGCCAAGCGGTTGCGGTAAAACTACTACCCTTCGTATTATTGGTGGTTTTGAAACGCCGGATAAGGGACAGGTGATTTTTGATAATCTCGATATTACGAAGCTGCCTCCGAATAAAAGGCAATTAAATACCGTATTTCAAAAGTATGCATTATTTACGCATATGACAATTGCCGAAAACATTGCCTTTGGATTAAAAATCAAAAATAAAACCAAAACATATATTGATGATAAGATTAAGTATGCTTTAAAATTAGTTAATTTAGAAGGGTTCGGAAGTCGCATGCCGGATTCACTGAGCGGCGGACAACAGCAACGTATTGCAATTGCACGTGCCATTGTAAACGAACCAAAAGTACTATTACTGGATGAACCTCTTGGGGCTTTGGATTTAAAGCTTCGTCAGGATATGCAATATGAGTTGATTCGTTTGAAAAATGAACTTGGTATTACTTTTATTTATGTTACTCATGATCAGGAAGAAGCTCTGACCATGTCTGATACCATCGTGGTTATGAACCAGGGTTATATTCAGCAGATAGGAACTCCGGAAGACATCTATAATGAACCCGAAAATGCTTTTGTGGCAGACTTTATAGGTGACAGCAATATCATACCTTCCACCATGCTACACGATGAACTTGTGGAAATCCTCGGTGCTAAATTTGCCTGTGTAGATACAGGGTTCGGCGAAAATGTACCTGTTGACGTAGTCATAAGACCGGAAGATGTTGAACTTGTTACTCATGAACAGGGAACTATTCAGGGAATCGTAACACACATCATCTTTAAGGGTGTCCATTATGAGATGGAAGTTATGGCAAATGGATTCGAATGGCTCGTTCATTCAACTAAAATGTATGCAGTCGGAACGAACGTTGGCATTCAGATTGATCCATTTAATATTCAGATTATGAACAAACCAGCTTCTGAGGATGAGGAGGCCGCTTGTATCGATGAATAGGAAATGGATGTCAACACCATATTTAGTCTGGTCCCTTGCTTTTATCATTATTCCCTTATGCATGGTATTTTATTATGGATTTACAGATAAAACAGGTGCTTTTACATTAGAAAATATAATTGCGATCACTTTGGAAGAGCACATGAAAGCATTGTGGCTCTCTCTTCTGCTTTCTCTGGCCAGCACAATTATATGTAT
>JAEWWQ010000008.1 GCA_023458855.1 Bacillota bacterium | reverse complement strand
GAGTTGTATCCACCAGCCAGTCCACGATTTGAAGTAATCATAATGACTGCTTTTCGATTGGATGTAGCCGCCTTCAGATAAGGATGGTTTATATTCCCAGCTTTGGCTAACATGGAAGTCACCGTCTCATACATACAATTAAAATATGCCTTGGAATTCTCCGCGCGCTGTCTGGCTCTTTGCAATCTGACAGTAGAAACAAGCTTCATGGCTTTTGTAATTTGCTGAGTACTTTCAATACTGCTTTTACGTCTTTTAATGTCTCTCATTGATGCCATAAATTATCACCCTTTTCTACCATTATTTATCGGAACTGACCCTTAAACTCTTCGATGGATTTCCTTAATTTTGCGTCCGTTTCATCAGAAATAACCTTTTCTGAAGCAATCGCACCCGGAATTTCAGGATATTTTGTATCTAAGAATTCGAAAAATTCTTTTTCAAAGCGAGTAATATCTTCTACCGGTATATCCAGTAAATACTTATTGGTTGCCACATAAATAATAATTACCTGGTATTGGACTGGCACTGGTTTATATTGCGGTTGTTTCAAAATTTCCTTAATACGTTCTCCCTGTGCCAATTTTTCTTTTGTGTCTGCATCTAATTCAGAACCAAATTGAGCAAAAGAAGCAAGTTCCCTGTACTGTGCCAATTCAACACGAATAGGAGCGGCAATCTTCTTCATCGCTTTGATCTGTGCCGAGCCGCCTACACGGGATACGGAAAGACCTGCATTAACTGCTGGTCTGAAACCTGCATTGAACATCTCTGTTTCCAGATAAATCTGACCATCCGTGATAGAAATAACATTGGTAGGAATGTAAGCTGATACATCACCCGCCTGTGTTTCGATAATCGGAAGTGCCGTTAACGAACCTCCTCCGTACTCTTCGCTCATCCTTGCTGCTCTTTCAAGAAGTCTTGAATGGAGATAGAATACATCACCCGGATAAGCTTCACGTCCCGGGGGTCTCTTAAGGAGCAGGGAAAGTGTACGATATGCAGTCGCATGCTTACTCAGATCGTCGTATATTACCAGAACGTCTTCCCCTTTCTCCATCCACTCTTCTCCAATTGCACAGCCTGCGTATGGTGCAATATATTGTAATGGTGCAAGTTCACTCGCCGTAGAAGCTACAACAGTTGTATAACTCATGGCACCGAACTCTTCCAGTGTCTTAACAATCGTGGCTACTGTGGATGCTTTCTGTCCGATTGCAACATAAATACATTTTACATTTTGTCCTTTTTGGTTAATAATCGTATCGATGGCGATAGCTGTTTTACCTGTCTGTCTGTCTCCGATAATTAACTCACGCTGACCTCTTCCGATTGGAACCATGGAATCAATCGCTTTAATACCTGTCTGCAATGGTGTATCAACTGATTTTCTTGTGATAACACCGGAAGCAACTCTTTCAATCTTACGATATTTATCCGTCTGGATAGGACCTTTTCCATCTATGGGTTGACCAAGAGCATTTACGACACGTCCAAGCATTGCATCGCCTACAGGAACTTCAACCACTCTGCCGGTTGTCTTTACAATATCACCTTCATTGATATTCTTAATACCTCCTAAGAGTACGGCACCAACATTATCTTCTTCCAGATTAAGCACCATTCCGTAAACATCCCCAGGGAACTCAAGCAATTCTCCCTGCATTGCATTTTCAAGGCCGTGCACACGAGCAATACCATCTGCCACCTGAATTACAGTACCAACATCTGATACTTCAAGTGCAGATGCATATCTCTTAATCTGATCCTTAATTACTGAACTTATTTCTTCTGGTCTTAAATTCATGGATCTTACGCACCTTTCTCCATTTATTCTCTTTTACGCATTGATTTTTTTCATTATGCGAGCTGAATCTTTAATAATTGCTTTTGTAATTCTTCCAATTTGTTCGAGATACTACTGTCCACAACCCTGTCACCAATTCTGATTACCATCCCGCCAATCAGTCTGGCATCTACGGAAAAGTGCAATTCCATACTGTTATATGAAGTTGTTTCCAACAGTCTCTCTTCGACTTGCTTTTTTTGAATCTCTGTTAAAGAGACCGCCGTTGTTATATAGGCAATTCCGATTCCTTTTTTTTCCTTTACTTTTTCAGTAAAGAAATTAAGAATGGAATCTATTTGGGAATAGCGGTCTTTGCTGATGATCAGTGTTAAGAATCCCAGTAACTCATCAGATATTCTTCCTTTGAATACATTTTCCATAATTCGGATTTTCTCTTCCTTGATAATTTTAGGGTGCCGCATCAAATCGCCAAGTTCCTTATTATCCAGAAGAACCTTCTTCAGACCATTCACTTCTTCCATAAAAATATCAACACTGCCTTCTTCAACAGCAAGATCAAATAAAGCTTCTCCATATGTTTTTGAAATTAGCTTAGCCATGTGCTTTCACCTATTTCTTTCAATGTCTCATCAATTAAGCTGTTTTGTACGCTTGTATCAATAGAAGCCGCAACCACTTTTCCCGCCATAACAGAAGCGATGGATACCATCTCTCTTTTGACCTCATCTGCAACTTTTTTCTTCTCGAGTTCTGCTTCCACATTCGCTCTTTGAATAATTCTTGCCGCTTCTTCTTTCGCTTCCGAAATAATCCTGTTTTCATTTGCCAATGCTTTTTTTCGTGCTTCCCCTAATATTTCTTCCGCTTCTTTGTTTATATCTTTTAACTTAGCTTCATAATCAGATTTCATCTTAGCTGCATTTTCCATGTCCGAAGCTGCATTATCCAACTCATTCTTTATCTTTTGTTTTCTCTTTTCCAGCATATCCCTGACCGGATTGAATAAAAGATGTGACATAATAAGGAATAATGCAAATACAGAAATCATCGTCA
>JAEWWQ010000007.1 GCA_023458855.1 Bacillota bacterium | reverse complement strand
TATCTGGGGTCTGCTCTGCATGCCTTGGTTTACTTCCCGAGTTAATCCATAGATATCATTTATCATATCCCAATATAAAATTCGAGGCAAATACGGCCGATATGGATGAAATCTTTTCCAGACTGGCTAACGGTTCTACTGATATCGGTATCATTATGGACTTTTCCAAGACATCTGACGATTTCGTAATCGCCTATTCTGAGCCCAATCCCTTATATTTCATTTGTGCTCCGTCTAATCCTCTTGCATCCCAGAAAGACGTTGGCTTACAGTCATTAGCCGATCTCCCTTTTATCGCAACCGAAAAAAACTGCACCTACCGCAATCTATTAATGGACTTATTATCCCAAAACCATATCAGCCCAAACATTGTTTTTGAAAGCGAAAATACAGAAATCATTAAACGTTTCGTAGAATATGATGTTGGTATTGCTCTTTTGCCGGAACTTGCAATCAGAAAGGAAATAGAAGAAAAAAGACTTTGTAAAATGAATCTATCTATACCTATTCCAAATGTCTCTATTAAAATAGTTTATCACAAAAACAAATGGGTAACTCCAACTATGCACAATTTTATTGACCTCATAAGCACAGGATTGTAGGACTTCTATTTATGATATTTCTTTCTCGAAAATTAACCAACGGTTATTTTTTAGCTGCAGTCTCCCAATATTCCTCTGAAAGAGTTGACCAATCTGCCTTTCCTTCCTTATCATGGCATATTTTCATAGCTCTTATAAGACAGTCCATAGAATTATCAACACCAGTTAAGAGCGTCTCTTCAACCAGTTTAATCTCTGTTAAGTTTTTGTGTATATCACTCATAACTGCTATTTTCATTTAAATTCTCCAATATAAATTGAATCTTCAATCGAATTCCTTGATTTAATAGCTTCAAGCATGTTCTCCTCCAAATGGGTATCTTAACCAACCACAAATTTGGGGAAGTCTGGGCTTACCTATGAGGCGTATTATTCTTTAATTTAAAATATATCAATAAGCAAATGATACCTATGCACAAAATAGCAGAGGCAACTATGTTTATCTCCTAATTTCATTAAATCTCCCCCTTATTTTCTTATTACTTATAAACGCTTTGAAAGAATTATTTCGTATGGATCACCTTCCGGTATAAATCCACCCACTGCTCTATATCCAAGTTTCATATAAAAATGCTGTGCGTATTCATCCGAAGCAGTTGATGTCAAAACATTTTTATGGCCTAACTTTTTCATCTCATTTTCCCAATATTCCACTATCAACTTTCCATACCCTTTTCTGCGTTCATCTTCTAACAGATAGAGCATATTCATAAAAGGCATATTGTCCCAAAATAAATTGTATCTTAACCAACCTGCGAATTTATCATTAATCTGAACTATAAATACCCTGTTCAATCTAATCAAATTATTCAGTTCATCTTTGCTAATATGCTTATCGTACATTAAAACAGTTTCTAAATCGCCTATGTTTCCTATTCTGATATACATACTATTCTACCTCTTTCAATTGGAATCTAATCCAATGCAATCGCATATCTAATTCACAGAAATATTTTCTGTTTTTAAATCACAATAATATCTTCCCTTTTCGGCCGTAAATCTTAAAACGCAATAATCCAGGATCGGTAACACCTTTTTTATAAAATAAAGTATCTCCTCTTCTCCAAATTGCATTTTTTGACTCACTATCCTCTAGTACATCCACAGTTCCAACAAACATGATACCTTGATATTTTATAATTCCTTTATGATAAAAGTATAGGCTTGCTTTTGGATTCTTTTTGAATTGAGCGACTCTTAATGATGATGTATTTGTTGAAAAATAAAAAACTTTACCCTCTATTTTTCTAGGTTTAAGCATTGCTTATTCGGATATGCATTTTCATCTATTGATGCAATGAATGCTACCGATTGTTTCTTTATAAACCTTAGAATCTTATCGTCCATTTTTCTTCTCCATAGCTTCCAATCCGTTACTTTTCATCAAGTAATTTATTCAGTTCCTTTTCTAATAAATATTTCATATGATTGAGTTCTTCTATTGTTGGTTCATTTTCTTTTGCATACATTTCGTCATGTGGTAAGTACCACACAGGTCCTCTTGCTGGTGTATCACCTGTTACTCTCGGGAATATATGCCAATGTAAATGTACATCTCCATTTCCAAGAAGTTCATAATTCATTTTTTCCGGTTGAAAAGCATTAAATGCCGCCTCTCCTACTATTGCCATCTCTTCTAGATATTTTATTTTAATATCCTGCGGTAATCTATGCAATTCAGCTTCATGCTTTTTATATAAAAATAAACAATAACCTTTAAAATGTTGATGATCTCCGATAACAACATAGCCAGTTTCTAATTCTTTTACAAAATACGAATTTGTTCCTTTTTTTATCATTTCGATCCTATCACAAACAAAGCACATCCGTTTCAATTCCCTCCTACACAACTAACAAGCTCATTTTCTACATCGGATTATAACCCCCGTAAGATAAACCCTCTAATCTCTTTTTTACTCTTTGGCAGATCATAATCACCCACTAATTGCTCCTTGTAATGATAAATTATTCCGTCAGATTCATTTTTTTGTAAGGCATTCATTAACTTTTGTTCCCCGTATTCTGCAATAAACTTACCAAATATATTTACGTGTATCTGTTTTATCTGCGATACGCAGGATTGCATCGGCACATTCATGCTCCCGTGTAAAAGCTTTATCGGTTATCCGCAGGTCACTCATACGGACAAGCTTATAGGTACGGTAATCGTTTTTGACAGTAGCGTATGCCAACAGATACCAGGCATACCACCGATAGAATACTGCAATCGGCTCCACCTTATGAGTGCGCGTCTCGTTGTCTGTATTTGTGATAAATTTATAAAATTTATTTATTATTTGGGTCTGAACATAGATTCATTGTATCATAGACCTTTATATCATTGCCATAGTAACATAGACATTATTATAGATGAAAGCCAGCTTGTATTGGCTCGTTGCTCGCGTAAAAAGACACTCCAACGCTATAAAATATAGAGTTGGAGTGTCTAAGCTTTCTTATTAAGAAAAAGTCCGGTCCAGAACCCGTGCCAACAAATGGAGTCCATCTATCACTGTTTTTATTTCTTTTGGTGAAAGCAGCATAAATGCTTTGATTTCAGTTGCTTGCAATTCATCCATGAGATTTTTTGCATATACTTCTCCTTCTGGAGTAAGTGTAATGATCCGATTTCTTTTGTCTGTCCTATTGACTTCTCTTTTTATCAGTCCTTGCTTTCCCAGACTATTCAGTATTTGAGAAACGGTCTGCTTCTGATACGATGTATGTTCACAAATTAATGTCTGTGTACAAGTTCCCTCTGTATTTAGTATCTCATATAGTACGAAAAGGGCTTTTTGTGAAATATTATGTTCTTTAGCCCATATATAGTATATTTTATTGATTTCAAACCAGTCATCATAATATCTTCTGATTAAATCGGATATTTCCTCATGCATTACCGTATTCCTCTTTATGATGTATTATACATTCCCAATTCAATTCCAATCGCCCCAGGATGTTAGAGAGATAACCGTTATAAGAACTATTATAATCTAGCATCTTTTATTTTGTTTGTCAAAAAGATTTTATCTGCTGCTTTTCATTTTATTTACAGTCTGTTTATTCTG
>JAEWWQ010000006.1 GCA_023458855.1 Bacillota bacterium | reverse complement strand
CAGCTGCTTACGAAGCAAATCTCGTATTACAGAGCGTACAGCCTTATACCGTATCTTTCCCTATCGCAATCGATATTGAGGATTCCGTACAAAAAGCATGTACTCCTGAACAATTGGCAGCTATTGCAAATACTTTCTGTTCAATTATACAAAGCGCTGGATATTATCCAATGGTATACGGAAGCAAAAACTGGCTGACAACAAGAATAGCACCTGTTGGATATGATAAATGGGTTGCGCAATATGCAGCGGTATGTGAGTATCCAAATCCTGCGGTATGGCAGTATACCAGCAGCGGTGCTGTAGGTGGTATTAGCGGAAGAGTAGATATGAATATTCTCTATAAAGATTATAATTCCATTATTATTGCAAATGGTTTTACAACTCGTAATGATAAGACCTATTATTACAGTAATTACCGTATGCAGACGGGTTGGGTAACCCTGACGGATGGAAAGTATTTCTTTAATACTGCCGGTGAGATGCAGACAGGCTGGATTTCTAACGGAACAATCACTTATTATTTCCAGCCGACAGGTAAGATGCAGATCGGATTTGCTGATATTGAAGGTAAGAGATATTATTTCAGCGACGATGGATTAATGCAGGTTGGCTTAACAACAATAGGAGATAAAAAATACTATTTTGACATTACCGGTGTAATGCAAACAGGATGGTTAGATACCGGAATTTCAAAATTTTACTTTAACCCTGATGGAACGATGGTGACAGGATGGGCAGACATCAATGGAAAGAGATATTATTTTAAGGAAACTGGTGAAGCAGCTGTCGGATTGACAACAGTAGGAGATGCGACATATTTATTTGATGGAGATGCTTCTATGAAGACTGGCTGGGTCGGTAATGACCAGATTAAATATTACTTCCTGTCAGATGGTAAGATGGCTATTGGCTGGCAGAATATTGATGGTGGAATCTATTACTTCAATGCAGATGGTAAAATGAATATTGGATTATTGATACTTGATAATCAGAAATATTTTAATGATGCAGATGGTAAATTGGTAACCGGATGGAAATACATCAATGAACGATGGTTTTACTTTGCACCAAACGGAGTCATGGTAACCAATACAGTTGTTGACATTAATGGAGCGGTTTGCCAATTTGATGAAAATGGTATTTTGATTGGTGCGCCGGAAGGATTTATTCCGCAATAGCATTAATTTTACAGTAACTAAATGGACAAGACAGCTAACAATAATTAGCTGTCTTGTTATTCTATTATTTATTTTACTTACAGGAGAACGGACATGTATTCTTTGCGTTTGAGTTTAGAAGCAGCAGTTGTGATTTTTCCAATTGTAGCATTTCTGATTACCATTCCCTATATTCTTTGGCATTATTACAAATATGGTTCTGTGCTTTTGCTTCGGGCCATGATTTTGTATTCCTTCATATTGTATTTGTTATGCGCCTATTTTCTGGTAATACTGCCTTTGCCTCCAATAGAAGAAGTAGCAGTGCTGACTACTCAAAGAGTACAGTTAATACCGTTCCAATTTGTAAATGATCTCCAAATGTATACGCTGTTTTCTTCATGGACTCCTGAAATTATGACTTCTTCTTTTTTTAACAGTGTATTTTTGCAAGTTTTCTTTAACATTATTATGTTTGTTCCTTTGGGAATCTATTTACGATATTATTATAGGCGCAATATCTTTGAATGTATCTTTTTTTCTTTTATAGTGTCTGTGTTTTTTGAACTTACGCAATTATCCGGACTATATGGTATCTATCCAAGACCATACCGCCTTTTTGATGTGGATGATCTGATTTTGAATACGTCCGGCGGATTGGCAGGGTTTGTTATTGAACCTGTTTTCACATGGATTCTTCCAAGTAAAGAAAAATTAAATGAACTATCCTATAGAAAGGGGCAGAAAATAACTACCTACAGACGCATTATGGCTATGTTTGTAGATTGGTTGGTTATTTATGCTTTTCTGTGTATTGCTGACTTCACAATCCACGCTGTGAATATTGAAGAGGTGTTTTTTTTGTCGTCCATAAAGGGATTTATCGTATACATATCAATTGTTATAATTGTCTTTATGATAATACCATATTTGTCTGGCGGTAATACCATTGGAAAAAAACTTGTGAAAATAAAAGTAGTCGGCTGGAAGAATCAAAAAGCAAAATTGTCACAGTATTTTGTACGGTACGGAATTTTATACGGATTATTACTGCCAGCTTTATTATATGCTTATCGCATTTATCAGTATCTCCCGGAAGGTACATCGGGTATTGGATATTTTGTAGGAATGGCAATGATTCTTGGGATGATTCTGATATCTGTTATTTTTATTATTCGCTTTTTTATTACCTGCATTACCCATGGAAAACAGTTCTTATACGAATCTGCGAGCCTCACAAAGCAAATGAGTGATATCGTAATCCCGCTGGATGCTGATTAATGCTTTTTGTACCAATGTTCCATATACTGTATGCACAGATATAGTCCCATTGCAATCACACAAAGTATAAATATACTTGTAATGACCAGATCAAGCTGAAACACCTGACTTCCATATATAATTAAGTAACCAAGTCCTCTTCTGGCAGAAAGAAATTCGCCGATGATAACGCCTACAAGTGCCAAACCGATATTTACCTTCATGGAACTAAGAAGCGTAGGAATGGAACCCGGCATTACTACTTTAGTGAATACATCTTTTTTCGTACCGTGCAAAGTATAAATAAGTTTTATCTTTTCTTCATCAATTTGCTTAAAGCCGGCATAAAGGCTTATGATCGAACCAAAAAGTGCGACAGAGATACCGGCCACAATAATGGTAAGCATTCCGGTTCCCAGCCAGACAATAAAAAGAGGTGCCAAAGCGGATTTTGGTAAACTGTTCAATATGACGAAAAAAGGTTCCACGATATCCGAGAGCTTTTTAAAATACCATAACAAAGTTGCAATCATAATGCTGAGTGTGGTGACCAATATAAAACTAATGATTGTTTCCAGCAAAGTAATTCCGCAATGTGTAAAAAGTTCATTTTTTATAAACAAACGATAGATACATTGAACGACACGTTGCGGACTGCTGAAAAAAAATCCGTCAATCCATTTCAGATCGACGCTTATTTCCCATAAAAAGAGGAAACTGATCAGAATGGCAATACGTGAAATGATAATATAGGAATGCATCTTTTTATGTGCTTTCATATATGCAATTTGTTTGTTGGATATTATGTCGTTCATGTTTCCAGCTCCTTCCATAAAAGGTTGAAATATTCTCTGAATTCAACTGCATTCCTTGCTTCCAGAGGTGTTTTAAACGTAGTACCAAGAGAAATAGGAATAATGCGTTTTACGGTTCCGGGCCGTTTACTAAGAACTATAATACGGTCTGCAATACTGATTGCTTCCGATAAATCATGTGTGATGAGAATGGCCGTCTTTCCGGTATGTCTGATGATTTGACAGATATCATTGGATACAGACAAACGAGTCTGATAATCGAGCGCACTGAACGGTTCATCCAGAAGCAGAATGTCTGGTTCCAGCGCCAGTGTGCGGATGAGAGCCGCCCGCTGCCGCATTCCACCTGATAATTCATTGGGTTTTTTATCTTTAAAAGGATATAAACCATATTCCTTCAACAGATGGTTGACTTTTTCTAATCTTTCATCAGTAAGAAGATGTTCTATCTCAAGCCCGAGGATTACATTGCGATAAATAGTACGCCAATCAAATAAATGGTCGTGTTGTAACATATAACCAATCGCTGGATAACGAATCAAACCATCCGGATTTTCGACATATATCGTACCTGTCTCAGGTTTCAATAATCGGGCTATAATTGATAAAAGTGTTGATTTACCGCATCCGCTTGGTCCGACAATCGCTAAAAATTCTCCATTTTTTACATCGAAGGAAACGTTAGTAAGCGCAGGAATTTCACCGTTCAGGCTATGATATGCAAAACTGATGTCTTTTAATTTTAGAAGTGTATCCATATCTTTTCCCCCTTCATATATATTTTATAGTATGTATTTTGAACTATTTTGTGTAGAAACTTAGAATAAAAAATATCGAACAGATTTCTACTGGAAAATACTGTCGCATTTTTCTGACAAATAGAAATATACTATCCGATAAAAATGTGATACACTTTATTGAAATAAAGTTAAATTTATGATAATATCGAAACAGATTTAATAATTGGAGGACTATGATTATGGCACAACTTTGGGGAGGACGTTTTACCAAAGAAACCGATAAACTTGTATACAATTTTAACGCTTCGATTTCTTTTGATAAAAAGTTCTTTGGACAGGATATAGAAGGTAGTATCGCACATGTTGTAATGCTTGCGAAACAGGGAATCTTAACAAATGAAGAAAAGGATCAGATTGTAAAGGGTCTTACGGGTATCCGAGATGATGTGGAAGACGGAAGACTTGAAATTACAGATGAATATGAAGATATTCATAGCTTTGTGGAGGCAAATCTGATAGATAGAATTGGTGATATCGGAAAGAAGCTGCATACAGGGCGAAGCCGGAATGACCAGGTAGCTTTAGATATGAAGTTGTATACCAGATCAGAGGTTCTGCAGGTCGATATGCTTCTGAAAGAAATGCTTGAGACATTAATCGAAATCATGGAAAAAAATATTGATACTTATATGCCTGGTTTTACACATTTACAGAAAGCACAGCCAATTACCCTGGCACATCACATCGGCGCTTA
>JAEWWQ010000005.1 GCA_023458855.1 Bacillota bacterium | reverse complement strand
CTGATACACAGGCTGTTCCCATTCCTCTGGCTACCACCGCTGCATGGGATGTCATTCCGCCGCGGACTGTCAGAATTCCTTCTGCCGCATGCATGCCTTCGATATCTTCCGGAGATGTCTCTAATCTGACTAAGATGACCCTTTCTCCTGCTTCATGATGCTCCTTTGCTTCTTCGGCACTAAAGTACACCTTTCCCGCAGCTGCTCCCGGAGATGCCGGCAGCGCCTGTCCAATGAGTTTTCCCTCCTTAAGCGCCTTTGCTGCAAAAGTAGGATGTAACAACTGATCCAGCGATTTTGCTTCTATTCTTGCAAGTGCCTCCTCCTTTGTTATCCTGCCTTCTTCTACCAGGTCACAGGCAATCTTTAAAGCGGCCGGGGCTGTTCTCTTTCCGTTTCTTGTCTGAAGGAAATAAAGCTTTTCATCTTCTATGGTAAACTCCCTATCCTGCATATCCCGATAATGTTCTTCCAGCTTATTGGCTATCTCCATAAATTGTTGATAGACTTCTGGCATCTCCTCTTCCAGTCCGCTGATCGGCTTTGGTGTCCTGATTCCGGCCACCACATCTTCTCCCTGTGCATTGATCAGATATTCTCCATAGATTCCCCGCTCCCCGGTAGATGGGTTTCTTGTAAACGCAACGCCCGTTCCTGATGTATTTCCCATATTTCCAAATACCATGGCCTGTACGTTTACTGCTGTCCCCCAGTCTCCCGGAATATCATTCATTCTTCTATATACGATTGCCCTTGGATTATCCCAGGAACGAAATACTGCCTTCACTGCTTCCATTAACTGTACCTTAGGCTCCTGTGGAAATTCCGTTCCCATTTTTTCCCTGTATATCGACTTATACTTTTCAATGACTTCCTTCAAATCCTCTTCTGTCAGATCTGTATCATAAACTACACCCTTGGATTCCTTGATTTCATCCAGGATTCCTTCAAAAAAGGTCTTGCTCATCTCCATTACTACATCGGAAAACATCTGAATGAATCTTCGATAGGAATCATATGCAAATCTGGCATTTCCGCTTTTCCTTGCAAAACCTTCTACTGCAATGTCATTCAGTCCCAGATTCAGAATGGTGTCCATCATTCCCGGCATGGATGCACGGGACCCGGACCTTACTGACACAAGCAACGGATTTTCCGTATCCCCGAATTTTTTTCCCTGTTCTGCTTCCAATTTTGATAATGCCTCAAATATCTGAGTCTCTACTTCCGGAATGATCACTTTCCCGTTTTTATAGTATTCTGTACAAGCCTGGGTTGTCACTGTAAATCCCTGTGGTATCGGTAATCCTAAATTTGTCATTTCTGCCAGGTTGGCTCCCTTGCCTCCTAACAGGTTCTTCATTTCTGCATTTCCTTCTTTAAATAAATATACCCATTTTGACATCATGATAGTCCTCCTGTTTTTGATGTTTGCTGTTGAATCGATTAATATCTCATCGGAATAATATCCATATAATCTTTTACAGTCGCACCGTCAAAGAACATCTTAATAATTTGTCTTCCCAATGGACTTAAATCCTCCGTTTTATACTTTTCAAGTTCCTGCTTAAAAAAATCTGTCAGTATTTTTGCACCTGCATCGTATCCTTCTTTTCCGACTTCCTGCTGTGTTTCTGGTTTTAAGAATGCTCTTCTGATATATTGTCCATCAATCCGTAAAGATTCCAGTCCAAATCCCAGTAATGGGCAACGTGCTTCCACCAAGTGTTCCGGTTTGAATTTGGCACTGCCGCGACGTGCGATATATTCTCTTGCGACCCATTGCGGCATAAAGCTCACTTCATATGCACCAATATGCTGATTCGGTATTAAGACATAACGGGTACTTGTGGAATTTACAATCTGATCCAGCAGAAGATTTGCCTGCGTCACCATCTTGCCTGTTGCAAAAGGCCAGTAGGAACCTACTCCCTCACTAGTCATTTCCGATGAATCAATAATACTTGGATTATTAAATCCTCTCGGAGCTACCAGACGCCATAACCAGGCCAATGCAGGCGGAAGTATGTGCAAAATACCAAGAATACCATAGGACGGATTTTCCTTCGTACATACAGGAGTCCGTACACCAAAACTTCTTACATCTACTTCTACCGGACTGTCAATTGCTTTCGGAACCAGCCTTCTTGGCAAAATGACTCTTGGATTTGGGCAAGGTTTTCCATTTTGATCAAGCGTATGTTCCCAGACCAGACAAGTAGCCCCCGGAACCCCTTGTATATTCAGGAAAATCAATGGTTCTTCAGGCTGCGTTAATATCTTTTCATATTGCGGGGAAGAACCATAACTCTTTATATTGTCCAATCGCAGGAACCATGCAGACTCAGCATCCTTAACAACAAGTTTTTTGCTTTCATTTTGCATTGCCGGGTGACACAATGCCATATCATCTGTAACTGCAAGAAGATCACAGGTTTCAGTTAATACCAGATAATTTTTTTCTTCTGTAACTGTATTTTTCGCCAATAATACTCTTCCATCCATTTCTTTATGAATGTCTTCGAGCATCTCACTTTTTCCACCACCGGAAGCACCTTCGTGCATAATTACGATCTCATTATCATATGGCGTAATAACCTTTACGGTTGATGCATGTGCAGTAATCCAACCCTCTTCTTCTCCTATATTAAGAAGAACACCATATATGCCTTTTTTCGCACTTGGACCCGGAT
>JAEWWQ010000004.1 GCA_023458855.1 Bacillota bacterium | reverse complement strand
AACCAGGTTTATTGGAGTTAACAATTTTGTAAGAGCTTTTGGAGATCGAGAATTCTGGATTGCCATAAAAAATTCCTTTATATTTGTATTAATTGTTCCGGTTTTGCAGATATTAGCAGTCCTTATGGCAATTCTTGTAAATAGAAAAATATTTGGAATTTCTATATTCCGTACGTTGTTTTACATACCGGTCATTACTTCAATGGTTGCTGTTTCCATTATGTGGGGCTTCTTATTTAATTCAAGCGGCGTTATTAATACAGTATTGATAAATATGGGAATTATCAGCCAGCCGATGGGATTTGTGAATGACAGTAAGACAGCGATGCTTTGTATTATGTTTATAACAATCTGGCAGGGAATCGGATATTATATGATGCTATATCTTGCCGGCTTACAATCCGTACCGAAGGAATTGGAGGAAGCAGCTCTTGTAGATGGGGCAAATGGTGTACAGACATTTATTAAAGTCAGGCTTCCGCTTTTAAAACCATATATCTGGTTTTGCTCCTTAAATTCGGTTATTTCTGCAATTGGTGTATTTGATGTGGTTTATGTGCTTTCAAAAGGCGGACCGGACAATGCCACTATGGTTATCAATTACTATTCGTATACGAAAGCCTTCACAGACTTTGAATTTGGTTATGCTTCAGCAATTGGAGCCGTTCAGGCACTTATTACTACTTCATTGAGTATTTTTATTTTTATTTATGGTAACAAGGGAGGAGGAATGAAAGGTGATGAATAGTTTCGTTAGAAAGAAAAAAAGGAAGAAAGTTTTAAAAACTACTGTTTCTTATTTTATACTTTTTCTGATCGCAGCCGTATGTGCCGGCCCTTTTCTATGGATGCTCGGAACCTCCTTTAAATCGGGACAGAATATTTATGATCTTAATTTTTTGCCTTCGGTACCAACCCTGACCAATTATATCGGAGTGTTCAATTTCATGTCGATACCGAAATATGTATTGAATACTTTGACTATTACAATCAGCGCAATTATGTGTGATGTTATTTTTTCATCCATGTGTGCTTATCCATTGGCGTGTATGGAGTTTAAGGGAAAGAAGATTATTCTGACGATTTTAATTATTACAATGATTGTGCCTGCGGCAGCTGGTATGATCATCAACTATCTTACAATTACAAAACTACACTTGATCAATACCCTGGCAGGTGTTGTATTACCAGGTTCTGTCCAGGTATTCAGCATTATATTACTAAGACAGTCTTACCTTGCAATTCCAAAAGAATTAATGGAAGCGGCACGTATTGATGGTGCCGGAGAAACAAGGATATGGTGGAAAATTATGCTTCCCAGTATCGTTCCATCGATTTCTACTGTGGTTATTTTTGATTTTATCGGAACATGGAATGAATTCTTATGGCCGATTATTGTATTGCAGGACCCTGACAAATATCCCCTTGCAACAGCATTGCAGTATTTGAATGGCTCCTTCAATTATAAATTCGGATACATAGCAGCCGGTACTGTTATTTCCATAATTCCGGTAATCATTGTGTTCCTATTTGCACAGAAGAACTATATTGAGGCAGTAAGCGGTGCAGTCAAAGGATAATATGATTTTCAGGAAGGTGAATCTGAGGGAGAGGGAAAAGGGAATTTAAGAATTGTAAAATATATGAACGAGGGAAAAAAATGAAAAAAAAAATAGTATTACTTCCATTGGATGAAAGACCGTGTAATTATGATTTTCCATACAAATTATATAAACATGACGATATTGAAATTGTCAGGCCCAAAGAATTAGGAAATAAGAAAAAGCCAGCTGATGCAGAATCTATTATTGATTTTCTGGTAGAAGAATGCAAGAATGCGGATGGATTGATTCTATCTGTTGATATGATGCTGTATGGTGGTCTGGTTCCTTCGAGGATTCATCAAGGCTCTATCCATTTATTTGAACAGTTGTCTACGACGATTATAAAATTGAAGGAGGATAATCCAGACCTTTTAATCTATGCATTTCAGGTGATCATGCGTTGCCCTGATTACTCGAGTGATGATGAAGAACCGGATTACTATGAACAGAGCGGTGCGCTGATTCATAAAGTTGGAGAAATTATTCACAGGAGCAGGCTCGGACTATGCAGCGACCATGAATTAAAGCATTTGCTGGATGAAATAAATGGTGATTATTTAAATGATTATGTATCAAGAAGACAAAAAAATCAGAGTTTAAATAACCTCATGGTAGATTATGTTAAAAATGGATATATCGATGCACTTGTTATCCCTCAGGATGATTCGGCAACCTATGGTTATGCAGCAATGGATCAGGAACAGGTTCGTAAAAAGATTTCTAAAGAAAATTTAACAGATCGCATCCTTATGTACCCGGGCGCAGATGAAGTAGGACTGACACTTATGTCAAAATTTCTAAATGTATTTCATAAGAAAAAATTACGTGTATATATCAAATATGCAAGTGAAGCGTCAAAGAATCTGATACCATTATATGAAGGAAACCGTCTTGCCAATACGATTAAATATCATGTTTTGTCCTCCGGTTGTCAGCTTACAGATTGTTATGAAAATGCAGATATTATATTGGCAGTTACAGCCCCTGATAATCATATGGAAGAGGCAGAAGAGCAGCCTTCAAGGAATCCGGATTATTATGCAGAAAGGTCCCTTCCGGAGATGATTGATTTTATAAAAGAAAGAATGAAAGAAGGGAAACTCGTGACGATAGCAGATAACGCCTATGCAAACGGCGGCGATCTGGAGTTGTTGCGTATGCTGGACAGGAATAATCTGCTGACAAAGGTTGCCGGATATGCCGGATGGAATACATCGGCCAATACCATTGGAACCGCTCTCGCAGAAGGAATCGATGCCTACTATTATGGAATGACAAAGACACACCAGAAATTTCTCATAGAGCGTTATGTGGAAGATTGCGGATATTGTTCTGTTGTCCGTAAGAAGATTACAGGGCAGTTGGAGGAATTGGGAATGAATTATTTTGATGTAAAAGAAAAGAATGGAAGGGTAGCTGCAATTGTGAAAGAACAACTGATTCAGTTCGTGAGAGAATATCTGCCCTCGATGGAAGAACAATTTGATATTGTATCTGTATACATGCCGTGGAAACGTATGTTTGAGATAGGTCTGGAAGTATGTTACAAAAATAATTTGCACTAATTCTAATAAGGGATTG
>JAEWWQ010000003.1 GCA_023458855.1 Bacillota bacterium | reverse complement strand
GAATCAAGGTGTAATTATAGCTGAAGATAACGCCCAGGATAACAAGTGGAAGTCCCAGTTTAGAACCAATATTCGCTGCCGGCACCAAAGCCGAACGAAGCTGCAACGGAAGATATCCTTCCTTATGCTGTATCGCATGTCCGCATTCATGTGCCGCTACCCCTACAGCAGCCACTGAATTTGACCCATATGTCGCGTCCGACAATCGCAGCACTTTATTTCTTGGATCATAATGATCAGTCAGATTTCCGCTGATATGTTCTATTCTGACGTCAGTAATCCCTGCGTAATACAACAATTTTTGTGCTGCCTCTGCCCCTGTCATTCCTGTCATGCTTCTTACTCTTGCATATTTGTTAAAAGTTGAATTTACCTTTGCAGACGCCGCAAGTGATAATACGGCACCGATCACTACTAAAATATAAGTCCAATCCATATAAAAACCATAACCATAATAAGGATACATAGTAACACCTCCTACTCTTTTTCACCTAATCTGCATCCAATTGTTATTTGATTTCCCAATAAGAAATCATGTACGCGCATTCTTTTTTTCCCTTCCAGTTGTACATCCATGACCATAAGCTGCCCATCTCCTGTATTTACTGTAAAGGAATCTTTTGTAATATTTGTAATTACTCCGGCAGGCTCTTTTGTCTTCTGAAAGACCACCTGTGCTTCCCATATTTTTAACGTTTTTCCGTTCAAATATGTAAATGCACTCGGCCAGGAATTCAGACCTCTGATCAATCTTTCAATAGAAACCGCTGAAGCAGCCCAGTCAATATGCCCCAACGATTTGGTTAACATCTTTGCATAGCAGGCACCTTCTTCTGATTGCTTTACAGGTGTCACTTCACCTGTCTCAATCTTAGGCAATGCTTCAACAATCAGCTCTGCACCTGCCTGCATCAGCTTGTCATGAAGGCTTTCTCCTGTCTCATTCTTAGCGATTGGAACAACTTTCTTCATCAGCATATCACCAGTGTCAATTCCGACATCCATCTGCATGATCGTAACACCCGTTTCTTGTTCGCCGACAATAATTGCCCATTGTATGGGGGCTGCTCCGCGATACTTCGGAAGTAAGGATGCATGAATATTAATGCATCCAAAACGGGGCATTTCCAGGATTTCTTTACTTAATATCTGTCCAAATGCTGCTACCACAAAAATATCTGCCTGATATGTCCGAAGCTTTTCTACCGCCTCCTCTGTTCTTATTTTAATTGGTTGGAATACCGGTATATTGGCTGCGACCGCACATTGCTTCACCGGTGTAAATTGCATTTCTTTCCCACGTCCTTTTGGTCTGTCCGGCTGTGTTACAACTGCTGCGATTTCATGTCCTGCATCTATAATTGCGCGTAACGCACCAACTGCAAAATCCGGTGTACCCATAAACACAATTCTCATTCTACTCTTCCTCATCTTCATCTTGGAGATCCATTAGTTCACCTTCCACTTTTTCTATATAAAGGTGCCCGTCTAAATGTTCTGTTTCATGACAGATCGCTCTCGCCAGAAGTTCTGTCCCTTCTAATTCATATGGTTCCATATTTTCGTCTAATGCGACCACCTTTACATAATTAGGTCTTGTTACGATGCCCGTCTTGCCCGGCACGCTTAAGCACCCTTCATTTCCGGTCTGTTCTCCGCTCGTCTCAATGATACGCGGATTGATCAATACATGCGGATCATCACCCGTCGTATCAATTACAACGATTCTTTTCAATACCCCGACCTGGGAAGCCGCAAGTCCCACACCAAATGATTCATACATGGTATCAAACATGTCCGTAATTAATTCATGGATTCTCGGTGTCATCTCCTTTACTTCCTTACAGGTCTTCGTTAATACTTCGTCACCTACTACTCTAATATTGCGAATTGCCATTGTTATCTCTCCTTTGCGTACCTTTCTTTAATAGCTGCTCATCGGATTAAAATCAAATTGCACCGATTCTGTCTTTAACTCCAGCTTTTCCACATAAGCTTCTACTTCATTCCTTATTCTTACCAATTGTCCGTATTCCTTGTTTTTAATATATAGAACAGTACGATAAACGTCCTGGATTCTGCCTACGGTTGCAGCTGCAGGTCCAATCACCTGAAACTCATTTTCCCGTGCCTGCATCTGTATCCTGTCTGCGATTTCCCGTGCAAGTGATATCCCTTTTTCTTCATTTCCCGAAGAAATAAGTATCACCATCATCTGGGCTGCCGGCGGATATTGAAGCATCTGCCTGTATAGTATTTCTTCTTCATAGAATCCTTTATAATCCTGATTGGCCGCATATACTACGCTGTAATGTTCCGGCTGGTAAGTCTGAATAACAGCTTCTCCAGGCATTGTACCTCTCCCTGCCCTTCCCACAGCCTGCGTTAATAATTGAAAAGTTCTCTCCCCTGCCCTATAATCATTCGCATGTAAGGATAAATCCGCTGCCAGAACCCCGACCAGGGTAACATTCGGAAAATCATGTCCTTTTACAATCATCTGGGTACCAACAAGAATATCCGCTTCCTGATTAGAAAATGCGGACAATATTGCATCATAGCTATCTTTACTTTTCGTCGTATCTGCATCCATCCGTAACACCGACGCCTCCGGAAACATCTTATGAAGCACCTCCACGATCTGTTGCGTGCCGGCCTTAAATCCCGTAATAAAAGGAGAACCGCACGAGGGACACTTTTGAACCATCGGTTCTTCATAGCCACAATAGTGACAAATCAGTTTCCCATTTTTATGTTCTGATAATGCCACATCACAGTGCGGACATTTCATAACATGCCCACAAGATCTGCACGATATGAAGCCTGCATAGCCTCTTCTATTTAAAAATAGTATAATCTGCTGCTTTTTTTCCAGCCTCTCTGCAATCATTTCCTGCAATTTTCTGCTGAAAATAGAACGATTGCCAAGTTTCAGTTCTTCTCTTAAATCCACAATATATACTTGTGGCAAGGTACCTCCGGTAAGCCTTTCTGTCAATTCATACAGCTTGCATTTCCCGTTTTTGGTCATATGATATGTTTCCAAAGAAGGGGTTGCTGATCCCAACACGACACCTGCGCCATGCATCGATGCAATTTTCATTGCCACTTCACGAGCATGATATCTTGGCATCGTTTCACTTTTATAGCTGTTTTCATGCTCTTCATCAATAATGATAAGTCCAAGATTCAGAAATGGCGTGAACAAAGCCGATCTGGGACCAATCATAATATCGATTTCTCCGTTTCTGGCTTTTTCAAACTGATCATACCTTTCTCCGGGAGACAGTTTGGAATTCATGACAGATACTCTCTCCTTAAATCTTTTATAAAAACGAAGTAAAGTCTGATAGGTCAGTGCTATCTCCGGAATCAACACAATTGCCTGTTTTCCAAGTGCAATATTTCTTGCGATCAATTCCATATAAACTTCGGTTTTTCCACTTCCGGTAATTCCATGTATCAGATATGTTCCCAACTTCTGCTCTTCGGCATCCTTCATGATGTCTGTAACGATAGCTTTCTGTTTTTCACTTAACTGTTTTGTTTCTTCTGTAACTTCCTTACACTTAACCGGATTACGATAACTGCTTTCTATCATTATCCCTAGAACTCCGGCTTTTTCTAATGTTTGTATCGTTTTGACCGGAACATTTAATTTACCGGTCACCAATTCCTGAGGCAATTGTTTTTCCATTATTAACTGTTCCAGCAGTCTTTGCCTTGCAACCTGATGCTTCTTTTTAAAATAAGAAAGTTTATCGGATGCCTCTTCATCTGATAATAAAAGCGTAATTATCCTTTTCTCTATTGGTCTATACTTTTGTTTCACGGGCAGAACTGTCTTCAATGCTGCAATCATGGTTGAGCCATAACGCTCTTTCATCCACAAAGCCAGCCGGATCAATTCTGATTCTACCGACATGCGGTCGCTCTGTATACTTG
>JAEWWQ010000002.1 GCA_023458855.1 Bacillota bacterium | reverse complement strand
CAATTCGAGAACTTGGATTTAAGAGGGTTTACAGAAGTACAAACCAGAAGATTTTGATTGTATTATCATAGATAAGGACTTATTACGTTACCAGCAGAGCAGCATAGAAAAAGAGAAAGTGAAAGTAGGATGAAAATTGTTAGAGTAGTGGCAGCGGTAATCAAAGCAATCAATGGAGCAGGTGAACCAATTATATTTGCAACACAACGTGGATATGGTGATTTCAAGGGTGGCTGGGAATTTCCAGGTGGAAAAATTGAAGAAGGAGAAACACCACAACAGGCACTTTTACGCGAAATTAAAGAAGAGCTTGATACAGAAATTATGGTTGGTGACCTAATTGAAACGATTGAATATGATTACCCGATATTTCATTTATCGATGGATTGTTTTTGGTGTGATGTAGTATCAGGAGATTTGGCTCTTAAGGAACATAAAGATGCAAAATGGTTGGCGAAAGAAGATTTGCACTCCGTCGAGTGGTTGCCAGCGGATATTACTTTGATTGATAGCATTAGAAGAAGTATGTAATTTTTCCTAAAAGTAATTAGTGTAGATAGTCAAAGGACAATTCACTTATTAGCAGTAATGCTGATCAGAGAGTTGTCTTTTGTTGTTTTGATAAGTAAAATCAAACTAATTCAGAAATACTTAAGATATAAATTCTCGTTCTTATGATAAAATATACTAAGTGCACTTATGAGGAGGAAATGAAAATGAAAAAAATGATAGTGGGGATTCTGATTGCAACATGCATTCCTGTTCTTGCGGCATGTAGTTTTAATCCGTCATCAGAATCAGGAAAAATGACGAATGAATCAACAGAATCAAATCAGACACTGAAAATTCCAAAAGAGATGGTGGAGGTTCGATTTAAAACAAAATCAGGATCTTACGAGGCAGATGATGGCACAGAGGTTTTGAAATATAAGATTATCTATCCAGAAGTTACTATTGATGGAAAAGAAGAAATAGCAAAAAAAATAAACAATGATATTGAATCTTATAAAACTGCATATGATACAGCAATCAGTCAGATGTTAGAAACAGCAAAATCAGACTATGAATTTATGAAGTCAGAAGACGACATGGAATACCATGCTTATAGCATGGAATGCAGATTTAATCTGCAAAGAAATGATGAAAATGTATTATCCTTTACACTGCTTGATTCGAATTACACGGGAGGTGCACACGGAAATTATGGAAGCACCGGAATCAATTATAGTGTTGTTTCAGGAGATAAGATCACAATGAATAATCTGTCAAATGATACACAGGCATTTCAGGAAAAAGCGAGCGAGTATCTATATGCTCTTTCTAAGACATCGGGCTACAAAGAACGATTATTTGAAGGATATGACAAACAATTACTGACAGATTCACTTTTTATGGAAGGAAAGTGGTATTTTGGTAATGAAGGAATTATATTTTTTGCAGATCCATATATGCTTGGTCCTTATGCAGCTGGTACGATTGAATTTGCAATACCTTATGAAGAATTGCCTGATTTAAAAGAGGAATATGCATATCATGGAAATTATGAACAAATGGCGGCCCAGGGGAATTCTGTTCAAAAAGATATCAACGGAGATGGGAAAGAAGACACGATTTTGTTTGCAGTCAACTATTCAGAAGAAGATTATTCTGCAATGGTCACCTTCCAGATTAATGGGCAGGATATAAAATCAGATGCAGTTCTGGAGTTTCCTGCTGAGGAATATTATCTGGTTGATTTAGATCAGAAAGATCCTTATATTGAAGTGGCAATACAAGATTACGGTCCGAGTGATGATCCTATGACTTATTTCTTTCGTTATCTGGAAGATGGTTCTACGGTACTGCTGGGAAGTATTACCGATTTGTGGTCATCTGATACAAGTAAGTTATTAGAGAATAACTTGCTGGAAGGCAGAGCAAGACTTGCGGTACTGCAGACCTGGTACGCGCCTGCCCACTGGAAGCTGGAAGGGAATAAGATTACGAAAATAGAGGAGCCAATGTATTATCCTTATGAATCTTCAATTACGGAAAATCATATATTAAAGGATATTACCGTTTATGATAAAATGAGTCAGGAAGGCGAAAAAAGTGTATTGACTGCCAAGGAAGGTCTTGTGCATTTTATAGCAACGGATGATAAGAGCTGGGTTGAATTGGAAACAGCAGACAATTCCCATTATTTTATGTATTTAAAAGATTATTCGATGGTAGATTCAAACGGAACTGAAATTGAGGCAGCGAGTGTTTTTGATTCTCTGATAATAGCAGATTGATGACAAAGATGCCAGATTTCATCCCGATGATTTATAGAAGGGACGCCCGGTGATAAAATGAATGATTACAAAACCTCAGAAATTGCACGCAGCATTGGAGTTCATCCTAATACGGTAAGGCTCTATGAAGAACTTGGGCTGATTTCGAAACCAGAGCGCAGAGAAAACGGGTATCGTGTTTTTACAGATTTTCACATGGAGCAAATTAAATTAGTAAGAATCGCCTTAAAGGTCGAGGTCCTGCAAAATGGACTGAGAAAGCAGGCGATTGCCATTATTAAGACTTCCGCACTTGGAAATTTCAGCAAAGCAATCTGCATGGCAGAACAATATCTGCAACAGATTAGAAACGAACAAAAAAATGCGGAAGAAGCCATCGCAATTACGGAGAGATTGTTATCCGGTGACGGACGGGAAGCAGGTGCTGCGCTTTTAACCAGAAAAGAGGCGGCTGATTACTTGCAAATCTCAATAGATGCTTTAAGAAACTGGGAAATGAATGGTTTGCTGACAGTAAAGAGAAAGCAAAATGGCTATCGTGCCTATACCGATGAGGATATTCGCCAATTGAAAATCATACGCTCCTTACGTTGTGCAAATTACTCTCTTTCAGCAATTTTACGAATGCTGAATGCGCTATCCCAGAATCCGGAAGCAAATATCCGACAGGCGATAGACACTCCAAAAGAAAATGAAGATATTATTTCGGTATGCGATAAGTTGCTTTCTTCCCTGTATTATGCCGAACAGAACGCAAAGGTTATAATTGAGCATCTTAAGAAGATGAAAAAAAAATTCCAGGAAAACCCTACATTATAACACCAGACTTTGTTCTGGTGTTATTCTTTCTATGCAAAGAAAAAAAGGAGGAATTAAATTGCATGGAAACAACGATTGAAGTAAAAAACCTTTGTAAGTCTTATGCCCATGTCAAAGCGGTAAAGAATGTGAATATTTCCATCTGCCGCGGAGAAGTATTTGGGTTGTTGGGTGCAAATGGTGCGGGTAAGAGTACAACAATGGAATGTATTTTAGGAACAAAGAAACAGGATAGCGGTACAATATCCATTTTGGGAAGG
>JAEWWQ010000001.1 GCA_023458855.1 Bacillota bacterium | reverse complement strand
AAAGAATAGAGCGACCGGCCCTGCACCATCAATCACGGCTGCTTCATCCATCTCTACCGGCACCGATAATACGAAGTTGCGAATGGTAAACACACAGAAGGGAATCATCGCACTGGTAAAAGTTATGATAATTCCAAGTCGTGTATTTGTCAGATTCATTGTCTGGAATACACGCACCAGGGTAACATAATTTACAGGGAAAAATAATCCGCATAATACAAAATAATAGATAAAGTCTGTGAGTCTTGATTTTCTTCTGCTCAAAACAAAGGCGGCCATTGCACAAAGCATGACACCTGCAAAGGTAGCAACCGATGCATAAAGAAAACTATTTAAAAATCCCTGCAGTAATTTTCCTTTTTCAATTACTTCCGTATAATTACTGAACATCCACTTTGTCGGAAGCAGCAGATTCATTCGCGCTGCCTCTGCCTTCGTTTTAAAAGAATTGATCAGTACCATATAAAATGGTGCTATGACAATGATGCATAAGAAGATACATAAGATCTGTTTTCCTATATTCTGAAAAATTTTCTTTTTCATTATTGCTGTATCTCCTTTCTGCTCATTACCTTTACCACCATAACGCCAATGACTGCTGTAATGACAAGCAAAATGGCATTTAAAGCAGTAGACATTCCATATTGTCCATTGGAGTATAATTGAAATGCATAGG
Organism: Bacillota bacterium; assembly: GCA_023458855.1. Taxonomy (GTDB): domain Bacteria; phylum Bacillota; class Clostridia; order Lachnospirales; family Lachnospiraceae; genus SZUA-378. The sequence goes on along the minus strand of JAEWWQ010000001.1, from coordinate 2,898 downwards.
TCGTCAGTACTTCTGTTGCGTGTCCCGGACCACCATTGGTCAATACATATACAATGTCAAATACCTTGAGTCCATAAGTGAGCCCAAACACTAAATTAATCATAATGGAACTTGTCATCATCGGTAATGTCACAAATCTTAGCTTGTGCCAGAAATTTGCTCCATCAATTTCAGCTGCTTCATAATAGGACTTCGGGATTGCATTCAGGCCCGCCAGAAAGATTGTCATGACATAGCCAATACCACGCCATGCATCTACTCCGTAAATCGACTTCCAGACTACATTCAGATCAGAAAGCCATTTCTGCTTCAAAAATCCCAGATGCAGCGTATCCAATACCATGTTCAAAAGTCCTGTATTATAATTTAAAACAGATTTAAATACCAAACCAATAATTACAAAAGGCAGAATAGATGGTAAATAAAATATTGTACGATACAGTCCTTTTCCCTTTACTCCTTCCTGCAGAAGAATAGCTAAGAATAATGCCGGAATCAGCTTTACGATATTTGAGATTACCGTAAAGACCAGAGTATGACTGATTCCAAAAGCATAATCCTTGTCAGAAGTAAAAATATCTATGTAATTCTGAATGCCAGCAAAATGCAATCCAGTTACACTGCTCCTTGCATTCCAGTCGGTAAAAGAATACATTACGCCTAAAATACTCGGAAATAGGAAAAAAGCAATATATAAAATAAGTGGTACCACCAAAAACCATAGTGGATATATGTTCTTTTTATTCACGTTCTGCCTCCTGTTTATCCGCCAGCTTTATTTCCAAGCGTTATCTCCAGCCACTTTTGCTGCTTCCGCTCTATTTGTATCCATGTTCTTCAAGACATCATTTGCCTCCATCTGTCCCTGACAATAAGCGATCAGATCAGCTCCGAAATCCATCCAGTAATCATTGGTATATTTGGTTCCTGTCTGCAATACAGGAGTCACCATTTTTCCGGTATCTAATCCGCTCATGAATTCTTCCTCTTCCGGTAACCATTTCTGAACCAATGCATCATCTTTCACATCAAGATTGGTATATGCCGGCGAATTATCAAGAATCTCCTGTAAGCTCTCTGTTGTACATACAAAATCAAAAAATGCTTTTACCAGTTCCGGATGTTCCGTTCCGTTATAGCCGAACATAGTAGGACCGGCAGGGTTGGTTGGAAATGTATCGTTATCTCCTAATGGAATCAGGAACATTCCAAATTCATCTGTTGTTCCGGTATCTTCCTGTATTTGTTTGATATAGCTTGAATTCGCCATTGCCATGGCACAGGATCTGTCACCGAACTCATTCGACATATTGGTGGAATCTGTACCGATCCAGTCTTCGCCAAAATATCCAAGATCTGATAATTCCTTGAACTGCTGCAATACCTCCAGCATCTTCTCATTCCCTGCAAATGTTGCTGTGTTATCATTTAAAGCATCATATAGTCCAGGCTGATTTTCTTCATACACCCCGCCGATCTGGAAAAATGCCAGTTGATGCTGCCATCCGTCCGCGCCAGGCATAAACCAAGGTGTAATGCCTTTTTCAGCAATTGCGGCACATACTGTTTTCAGTTCTTCATAAGTAGCAGGTACTTGCAAGCCTAAATCATTGAAAAGAGTTTTGTTGTACACAAGTACATATTCCGGTGAATTATGCCAGATCTGAAGTCCGTATAATTTTCCGTTATATTCGCAGGAAGATTTTCTTGCTTCCGGCATGATTCCCTTCCATGATGCATCAGAAAAATCGATGCAATATTTTTCAGGATCTACAATGGTAGAAGCGATTGCAAATGGATTAGACTGAATCCAAAATACATCTGCACATGTTCCTGTATCCAGTTTTGACTGCAAGATGTCCGAATACTGATCTGCCGGTATCGTCTGGAGATCAACAGTTACACCATAAGTATCCTCAAATCGTTCAATCGTCGCGTCATAACGATTATCCATCCAGCCTGCCGAGACAAGAATGCTCAATTCTTCTCCCGCAAATTCATCTGTTGCTTCTGTTGCCTCCGTGCTCTCTGATGCCGCTGTCTCTTCTGCCGTTACTTTTTCAGAATCAGCTGCTGCGGTATCTTTACTGCCACACCCTGCAATCATGGCTGCTGCCATACTTACACATAACAATGATGCCAATACTTTCTTCTTCATAGAAACCCTCCTAAATATAATTTTTTGCAATACACCCTGTACTGCTCTTTACCTTACACAGATAGGATAACAAACGCGGACCATCTTTTCTATGGACTTTCTTATTCCCACCATTGTACTTCCTTTACATTTTGTTTGTACTTTTCCATCCATTTTTGTGATATTTGCCATTTTGCAAAAACCAGTTCTTGTTTTCATTGTTTTTTATGTATATAATCATAATAAATACTTTTTGGATTTTATACATTATGCTCCTGACATACAGATGGGTTTAAAAATGAAAAAAATAGCACACTTATTTAACACACTTTATGAGAACCGCAACAAAAAACTGAAGCTTCAGCAGACATTTTTTCTGGCACACATTTTACTCTCCGTCATGATACTGATCTTCTTCGCGGCTTTTTTTTATCGCTATGTATCAAACATTCTGATTGAAAATGAAAAGGATGCCTTAGAATCACTGAATCAGTCTATTCTAAATCAGGTAGACGCAGTCATTAACGACCTTGATATCACTTCTGCCAATATCAATTACAGCAGTCTTATGAGTGATAAGCTGGATTCTTCCTACAACCTGAATCTTACGGATAATCTGCTTCCAGAACTTGCAGATTTGTTCGTCACCATTAATGGTTCGGATATCAAGGCAGATCAGATCAACTTATACGATTGGCATGGAAACGAAGTAAAAGTAGGCATGGTGACCAATACTGCCAGGGTAGATATCGATTCTCTGG